>JBPCVS010000039.1:0-4730 GCA_051010295.1 Parvibaculales bacterium
ATTTATTATTCTGCGTCTGGTTGTTCAACTCTAACAGGCATCGGCGGATGAAAGGCGTTATCACCTCAATAAGTGGCTTGCCTTCTTGCGCTTCCATAACCTCGGTCAAATAGCCTTTTGTTTCAGCTATTTCTCGAATTTTGTTGAGTAATACAGTTTTGCCGACTCCACGCAAGCCCACCAAAATCATACTTTTTTCTGGTATCCCATTTTTAATGCGCTCTAACGTATTTTCAGCCGTTTCTATAATATCCTGCCGCCCAGAAATCTCTGGCGGGCGGGTGCCAGCACCGGGAACATAAGGATTTTTATATCTGTCCATGCCGAAGTTATAGCAAGTTTACCCCATTATAGCAAGAATTCGCTATAAGCCCATAAACTTTGTATAACTTCGTTGGATTATTCATTCTCATTGAAGTTATATAAAGTTTACCCCATTATAGCAAAAATTCGCTATAAGCCGATAAACTTTGTATAACTTGTTGAATTAGTCATTTTCATTGAAGTTATACAAAGTTTACCCCATTATAGCAAAAATTCGCTATAAGCCGATAAACTTTGTATAACTTCGCAGAATTAGTCATTTTCCTTGTGCCGAAATGGCGTGTGATGTTGCAAAGTCGCAATATCACTATCCACATATTGCCGTTCGCTGGCAAGATAATCCGCGACTGCATCGCGCAGCCCCGCATGGGCAATATGGTGCGCCGAATAGGTGCGATAGGGCGCATAGCCCCGCGCCAGCTTGTGCGCTCCTTGCGCGCCTGCCTCTACACGGCTTAGCCCCCGCGCAATGGCAAAATCAATCGCTTGATAATAGCACAGCTCAAAATGCAAAAATGGATGCTCTTCAATGCAACCCCAATTACGCCCATAAAGCGCGTCACCACCAATAAAATTGAGTGCGCCAGCAATCGGCTGATTGTTGCGGTGCGCCATAATCAGTAAAATATCATCAGCCATATTTTCATTTATCAGCGAAAAAAATTGCCGCGTCAGATAGGGGTGACCCCATTTGCGTTGGCCTGTATCCATATAAAAATTGAAAAACGCATCCCAATGCGCTTCGGTGAGTTGGTCGCCAGTGAGGTGGCAAATCTCAATGTCATTTTCCAGTGCTTTGGCGCGTTCTTTTTTGAGGTTTTTGCGTTTGCGCGAGGCCAATGCCGCCAAAAAATCGGCAAAATTTTTATAGCCATCATTGCGCCAATGAAATTGCTGGTCGGTGCGTTGCAAAAATCCTTTATCGCCAAGTGCCTGCCAATCCGCCTCTGGCAAAAAATTAATATGCAAAGAAGACACTTGCATTTTTTCCATCAAACTTGCCGCGCCTGCAATCAGCGCGTTTTTATATAAATCGGCATTATCATCAGGGCGCACCAATAATCGCCGCCCATTGGCGGGCGTAAATGGCACCGCGCATAGCAATTTTGGATAATATGCCCCGCCAGCGCGGTGAAAGGCCTCCGCCCAGCCATAGTCAAAAATATATTCGCCTTGGCTATGATTTTTCAAATAAAGCGGCATCGCCCCAAGCAACTGGCCGTCTGCATTTTCTAGCAATAAATGTTGCGCCGCCCAGCCCGTCTCAATGCTGGCCGAGCCACTGGCTTCCAGTGCCAGCAAAAAAGCATGGCGCAAAAATGGATTATGCGGCAATTCGGGCGGGTTGGCACAAGCATCCCAATCACTGGCGGCAATTTGTGTGAGGCTGGCGACCACGCGCAAAGATAATTCACCCTCGCTAGCTTTTGCACTGCACATCAATACACCTCAATAATGGCGGCAATCTCCACCGCCCAATTCATCGGCAAAGCCGCCACGCCAACCGCAACACGGCTGTGCCGTCCGCCCTCGCCAAATAAAAGCTGCAATAATTCGGACGCGCCATTAAGCACCGCTGGCTGATGGGTAAAATCAGGCGTGCTGTTAATATAGCCCGTCAGTTGCACAATTTGTTTTAGCCGCGCCCAGTCATTATCCAGAAAAAATTTGAGCTGCGCGACAATGTTGAGAGCGCAAATTTGCGCAGCGCGGTGGCCATCTTCAATATCCAAATCATCGCCCAGCCGCCCTGTTATCGCCTGACTATTTGCCAGTACTGGCCCTTGCCCCGACACATAAAGCAAATTGCCGCTTTGCATCACCGCCACATAAGCCCCAAGCGGCTGTTTGACCTGCGGCAAAACCAGCCCTGCTTGCTCTAGCTTTTGTTCAATATCTGTCATGCGTCCAATTCTGCCAGCAAACGCGCTAAAAGTCGCGCCCCTTTTTTATTGCATCTTTGCCGAATTTATGGCGCACCGCATCCATCGCTTGCTCGGTAGATTTGCGCCGTTGCTTGTTTGGGTCGGCCAAATTGGGCGGGTCGGCCAAATCCGCCGCCACCAGCCCCGATACGCCAATGCCGATAAGCCGAAAAGCCGTTTTGGGTTTTTGTGCCTGCACTTGTTGTAATAATTGCTGGCCGATGGTGAAAATTTCATCGGCTAATTGGGTTGGGTCAAGCAAGGTGTGGTTGCGTGTGAGGCTGATGAAATTGCTTGATTTTAATTTGAGTATCACCGTTTTGCCTGCCAGATTTTTGGCTTTGCATTGCGCGGAGACTTTTTCGCATAATTGCCAAAGGTGTTTTTCTAGCTGGCGGGGCTTACGCAAATCTTTGGCAAAAGTGGTTTCGCTGGAAATACTTTTGCGCACCGATTGCGGCGTTACTTTGCGCTTATCTTGGCCTTTGGATAGTTGCGCCAGCCGCAGCCCCATTGAGTCATAATTTTTGACAAGATAAGCCGTTTCTAAATTTTGCAACTGGCTGATTTTGTGAATCCCATCTTGTGCTAGTTTTTTTTGCAAATTGCGCCCCACGCCCCAAATTTTGCTCACGGGCAAATCGGCCAAAAAAGACATGGTCTCCGCCGCGCCAATCACCACAAAGCCACGTGGTTTATTGATGTCGGAAGCGAGTTTGGCCAAAAATTTATTATGGCTCAAGCCGATTGAAACGCTAATGCCGATTTGCTTTTCAATGCGTTTGGCCAGCCGCACAAGGCTTTGGGCTGGCGTGCCGCCATGCAGTTTTTCGGTGCCGCGCAAATCCATAAAAGCCTCATCAATAGAAAGCGGCTCAACCAATGGCGTAAGGGCACTCATCATGGCGCGAATTTCATAACCGACCTGCGCATATTTTTTCATATTGGGGTGAATAATCACAGCATCGGGGCAAAGCTTGGTGGCCTTATACATTGGCATCGCGGAATGTATGCCGCGAATACGCGCAATATAACAACACGTTGCCACCACCCCGCGTTGCCCACCGCCAACAATAACCGGCTTGTCGTGCAGGCGCGGATTATCGCGTTTTTCTATGGCCGCATAAAACGCATCGCAATCAAGATGGGCGATGCTTAATTGGTTAAGCTCGGCATGGCGAATATAGCGCGGCGAGCGACAGGCCGGGCAGTGAATAGGTGCGTCACTATTCTCAGGTGCAAAAAATTGCGCACAATCACGACATAGTGCGGCCATCATAGCTGTCAATTTTGGTGCGAATCCATTCATAGGCTTGGCTCCATACATCAATGCGTGTATCGGCACCTTTGGCCGCGCCGATTAGTTTTCCCAGTCGCGGGTCGGCCACAAAATGAATGCGATGCACATCAGGTGCATGCTGTGCCGCGCTGTCTATATTGTGGGGTATATCATCAAGAAAGAAAACGGGCGCGTCAATAATTTGTGCGTCAAGCCATGCCACTGCTGGGCCTTTTAAGCCGTTGCCAACAATGACGGGATAATCCATGCCGTGCTGAACAAGATTTTCTTTGCGTCGGGGTTTTTCGCTGAGTGGCAAATTGGTCAACACAATAATTTGGGCGCGTTGTGCCAGCCGTGCCAGAGCATCAGCCGCGCCTTTTGTGGGTTCAATATGCGCGGTTTGCGAGTTAAAAAAATCATCAAGCAGGGTTGGCACTTCAACGGGCTGATTGGTGCTTAGTGATTTGATATTGCCGGCCAGTGCATAACTGCTTAAATCAATCCATAATCCTTTCGTTTCCAAATAATGATCCAGCCGCTCCATAAAGCGCAAAAGCACCTCATCAGCATCACTGATAATCAATGGGCGGGCGGGGTCAAGCTGCAGTTCTTCCAACTGAGCAAGAATATCGGCAGAGGGTGATTCAACTTTCATAACATTATTCCATTATTGCCCATCCATTATTGCCCATCCATTATTGCACCGGGCAATATCTGCCGTGCTTGGGCGGGCAAGGTTTGCGCAATTTGTTCACTTTCGCAAAACGCAATAAGCAATTTTTCATCACCAAGAAAAAAATCCAACACACCCGCCAGCATATCGGCATCATCAGCGCGCTCTAAAATATCGGTGGGTGCCACCCCAGACAAAGCGGTAAAACGCGCCATAAATTCTTCATGGTTGGCCAGATAGCCCAAAGCGCGAAGTGCTAGAATCTCTGCTTGTTGCTGTTGCATAAAAGCATTATAGCCGATTGGCTCCATCAGGTGGAACTATTTAATTCTGCCTTCTTTGAATTCCACATGTTTGCGCGCAATCGGGTCATATTTACGCACCACCATTTTTTCGGTCATGGTGCGGGCATTTTTTTGCGTCACATAGAAATACCCCGTATTTTCGGTGCTTTCTAGCTTGATTTTAACTGTTGTTGCTTTGGCCATAACCTATTCTCTCATTGAATCTGTGTGAGGGGAAAATA
>JBPCVS010000040.1:0-13596 GCA_051010295.1 Parvibaculales bacterium
TGCATGGAAGTGCCGACCGCATTGTGCCAAAAGAGAATGTGTTGGAAATGGTGGAACGCCTGCAATCGCAAAAAGGCATAATTATTGATTATACCGATATGAAAGGTGCTAATCATTTTTTTGATAAACAGATGGACGATCTAGATAAAATTGTTGGGGCTTATCTTGACCAACGCATGCAAAAAATTATGGCCTAAAAAGCTGGCCACCTGAGGTGGGGGTTTTAACACCCGTTGTGGTTGGCACACTGAGCGGTAGCCCTTGTTGGGCCCGTGCCGCCAGCCATGCAAAAGCCTGCGCCTCCAAATCATCGCCCTGCCAGCCCAAGGTTTCACACAGCACAATTTCTCCCTCCATAAGGGCTGATAATTGCGCAACAATATGTCGGTTGTGCCGCCCACCGCCGCACAAAACAACCCTGTGCGGGGGCAATGGGCATTGTGCCAACCCCAACGCCAAACTTTGCACCGTGAAAGCACTCAATGTAGCCGCCCCATCAGCCAATGATAGATGCGCCAGCACGTCCACATTAAAAGCTAACCTATCCAAAGATTTTGGCGGCGGGGCAGTGAAATAATCATGCGCCAGAAGCGTGGCCAATGCCGTTTTATCCACTTGGCCGCTGGCCGCCAACGCGCCATCCTTGTCATAAGCCGCACCGCTTTGGTCTGCCACCCAATCATCTAACAAAGCATTGGCAGGGCCCGTATCAAAAGCCATAATTTTATCCCTATGCAGCCAAGTTACATTGGCAATACCGCCCAAATTAACCACCGCAACGGGGTGTTGCGCCTCACCAATCAATGCGGCATGAAACAAAGGCGCAAGCGGTGCGCCTTGGCCGCCCGCCGCCATATCAGCCAGCCGAAATTGGCCAATTACTGGCACACCCACCGCCCGCGCAAGGGCTGCGCCATCACCAATTTGTAGGGTAAAACCCTCTTGTGGGCGGTGGCAAATCGTTTGCCCATGAAAACCAATCAATGTTACTTCTCTATCTGTTTTCTGGGATAAAAAATTTTGCACCGCATCGCAATGCGCTTGCGTAACCTGTGCTTGCGCATCTTGCAACCAGTCTGGCCAAGCCTCTTGCTGGCGCAAATCAGCCGTTGCAACATTGGCCGCCTTACTCAAAACAATGCGTAAATGCTGGCGCGTTTTATCATCATAAGCCGCAAAATCGCTTGCGCCTGCGGTGATATGCGCCGCCCCATCGGTGGCCAAAATAGCCATATCAATGCCATCAAGCGAGGTGCCGCTCATCAAGCCTAATATCAGTTGCACATGTGCCATTGTTTTTATCATCGCTTCTCCACCCTTGACCTTATTGCCTGCTTAACTTAACTCTTTGCCATTATGGAACATTATCAATCAGAATTTTTGAAAATAATGGCGGCGCGTGGATTTATTGCACAATGCACCGATGATACAGCTTTAGATGAAGCCCTACAAGCTGGCATTGTAACCGCCTATATCGGCTATGATTGCACCGCACCCTCTTTGCATGTCGGCAATTTGATTTCGATTCTTATGTTGCGGCATTTGCAACAATCAGGCCATCGCCCGATTGTGGTGATTGGCGGCGGCACAACCAAAGTGGGTGACCCTTCGGGCAAAGATGAGGCGCGGCAACTGCTCACCAACACGCAAATTGAGGCCAATAAACAGGCCATTAAAAAGACTTTTGAGCGTTTTTTGACATTTGGTGAGGGCGCAACTGACGCTTTGCTGGTGGATAATGATGAATGGCTGGCTGATATAAATTATGTTGATTTTTTGCGCGATTATGGCCGTCATTTTTCGGTGAATCGTATGTTGAGTTTTGACAGCGTGAAAATGCGGCTGGAGCGCGAGCAACCGCTCAGTTTTTTAGAATTTAACTATATGATTTTGCAAGCCTATGATTTTGTTGAACTGCACCGCCGTTATGATTGTTTATTGCAAATGGGCGGCTCTGACCAATGGGGTAATATCGTTAATGGGATTGAACTTGCGCGGCGCACCGATTCGGCCAGTTTGTTTGGGCTGACAACCAATTTGCTAACAACCTCTTCGGGCGCGAAAATGGGCAAAACCGCACAAGGCGCGATTTGGCTTAATGATGATATGTTGTCTGCTTATGATTATTGGCAATTTTGGCGCAACACAGAAGATGCCGATATTGGCCGCTTTATGCGCCTGTTCACAGATTTATCACTTGCTGAGATTGCCCGCTATGAAGCCCTAGTCGGGGCAGAATTAAATGATGCCAAAAAAGTTTTGGCAACCGAAATTACCGCTATGTGTCATGGGCGCGAGGCCGCCCAAAAAGCCCAAGCCACCGCGCAAGAAGTGTTTGAAGCGGACGGCACAAGCATTGATTTACCAACCAAAGAGATTGAATTAGGCGATGGATTGGGCTTGTTAAATGCCCTTGTTAAAGCCGAGATGGCAGCCTCTAACAGCGAGGCGCGGCGATTGGTGCAAAATGGTGGGGTGCGCGTCAATAGCCAACCGCAAAGCGATATAAGCCGTATTTTAACCCGCCAAGATGTGCGCGATGGCGTTATTAAATTATCGGTTGGCAAAAAACAGCACAAATTGCTTAAGCCGATTTAACCCTCATCCATATTTTCAAATTCATCTTCCTCTATATCTTCATCTGATGAGTCAATACCGATACCTATTTCAAAAATCCGCCGAAAAATGCCGGGTGTGAATAGTGATAATGGATTGCCAACCACTGTGAGTTGGCCATCGGTGCCGCTTGTTATGCGATAGCCCACGCCCAAAATGCCTTCGCCTTCGCGTCCGCCAAGTATCGTGCCGATAATCGGCACATGGGTAATAAAATTATTCAGCGAAAAGGCTGGTATCACATTGCCGCCCAAATCTATCTCAGCCGTGTTAATGTCAATATCACCATGCATCGTCAGCCCGATAGCCGCGCCATTCATGCGCCCCTCATCTATCGTTAAAATTGAATCTTTCAGCCCGAAACCAAATTCGGCTTTGCGAAATTTAATGCCTTCGCCTGATAAAGTATCAATCAAACCTTGCACCGAAACCAGCGAGAATAATCGCGCCAAAAGCGGCACATTTTTGGTGCGAAAATCCAGCATATTGAACTGGCCAGTGCCAGTCATCACTTGTCCTTTATTATTGACCTTATTGTCAAAAATATCGCCTTGCACACTCAACACCCCGCCTTCCACATTTTTGGCCGCCCCGAACAAACGAAACACATTACTGCCATTTTCACTTTGAAAATGATATTGCCGTAAAGTTTCCCCTGCACGGTTCAAAGACCCGATAAGCTCTGTGCCATCATCAAAACTACCCTGCAAGCGCGCCCGCTCATAGCGACCATTTTTGCTATTCAACAAAAATTGCATATTGTGTAAAATTTCGCCATAGCCGCCATAGGCCTGATTGACACGCACCTCAACAGCATAATTTTCGCCCAAAAAATCAAATGGATAAACAAAAGGCGTGCGCTTAATTTTTACATTTCTGTTGCCATAACTCAGCAATTTTCTCATGTCAAAATCATCGGCCTCAATGTGCAGGTGGCGCAACCCATCATGCGTGTTCACTTTCAGTTGCAAATTTTTTGTACGCCCCAAATTAAGTTTTGACATTTCCAACTCGGTCACCAGCTTGCCATTGAATTGCAAAATGCCACGCACAGGCTGTTCATTATCTATTTGCACATCAAAATTGATGATTTTTGGCGCACCTTTTTCATCATTGATAATACTGGCCATCACGCGCCCACCCACGCCTGCGGGCTTTTCAAAAGCCAGTGGCACAGGGGTCAATTTTGCGCCAGTGAAATCGGCATCAACGCGCAGATTTGTTGGCTTAAAAACCGAACCATCGGCAGTGAGTGTAACATCAGCCGTGCCTTCAAAACGCCGCCCAATCCAACTTTGTCCAAGCCGCACCATATCTTGCGGCACTAGCTGGCCAGTCAATGTCAATCTCTCAGGCTTGCTTTGGAGGGCATCAGCATTTAATGGACGTTGATAATAAAATTCAAACCCCACCTCATTGACCTTACCCGCCCCATTCATAATTAACCGCTGATTATTCAACTGCATATCAACTTTTGACTGCTTTACATGATACGCACCAATGGGCACCAGCATATCAATTTTATCGCTATGGGCGACCACCTCAAAATTGACGGATTTATCGGCGGCCAGCGACCGAAAAAGTGGAAAATTCAGCTTTACATCGGCACTGGCAAAACCATCAATGCTATCTGAATCAAGCAAAGTGCCGCGCAACAAATTAAGCGGCGGCTTTTGTAATAGTGCCAAAATGCGGCGAATTTCACCACGACCAGAAAAGCCAATTTGTGCAGGTACGCCTGTGGCGCGATAATCAGCAATAAAAAGATGACCTGCGGTTAAATTGCCCATTTCACTATTTGCCAGTGCATTATTTGTCTGCATTTTGGGGTTTTGTATGGTGTGCGGGGTGGGCGGCAACTGCATCTGCCCCGCATCCATTGTCGCTTCAAAACTTTTGCCACGCAAAGCAATGTGCGCATTTGCAATATCCAGTGGCGGCCAGCCTTTTAATATCGTCACGCGTCCATCGGCCAAGCGCAAATCCAACAATAGCGCGTCTTCTGGCAAAGCTTGGTTTTTTTCGCGTTCAAATAATTCACGCAAATTTGTTGACAGGTGCAAATCTGCCTGCAGCAAACGTCCCCCCGAAACATTTTTTTGCACCCATTCATAAGTGCGCGGCGCAACTGGCACAGGCCAAAAACTTTCTACATCAACACGCGAAAATGCCCCCGTTTTGAGGGTTATATCAAAAGTCGCTAGGTCTTCCAAAAACACGTCCCCGCCTATTTCTATCGTGCCGTTTTGGTGCAAGAGGCTCAAACGCTCTAAGGTGATTTTCTGGCTGGCGGCATCAAAATACAGCTCCGTAAATATATTGTCCAAATTGACAGGTTTGCGAAATAGGCTTGTGTGATTTATGGCCAATTTGTCGCTAGATAATAAAGCTGTAGCGGTTTTTAGGCGGCCATCGGCTGATAGGGCATAATCAACATTGCCCTGAAAATTGGCCGAAACGCCCTCAATTTCAATCATGCCATTATCAATCGCCAATGCACCAGCAAGAAAATCAACATGCATATTCACGGCAAATTGATTGACCGCAAATTGCCGCCCATAAAGGTCAATCGCGCCACGTTTAACGCGCACCGCCATTGTGCCATTGATTGGCTGGGCGCGGCTATCAAGCTGCAATTCGGCTTGGGCAGAAATGGGCAATTTTAGCACGCCCAATGGTGCAAAAGCGCGATTGAATCGCACCAGCTGTTGCGGGCTGAGATTTTGCAAATTGATAGAAACCCAACCCGGCACACCCGGCTCAATCACAGCGCGGCTATTTATTTGTGTGCGCTGCTTATCCAGCCAATAATCAATATTCAGCACCGATACCAACCTATCATCAGTGCGAATGACTAAAAGGCGCGAATCTTTGGAAATAATCTGCTGGCCATCGGGTGAAAGAATATCAATGTGGGAAATGGAGACTTTATGTATCGCCTGCAAAAAGCCAAGCGATGGGGCGCGGGTGCCCAATGGTATAATTGTTGATATTTGGCCGGGCTGCATTATTGCCCGATGCACAGAAAATTCTGAAGGATAAAGCGCACCATCTAGCCAAAAATCCTTGCCGCTTGGCACAAGCGTTACATCTTGCAAACTTATTTGCGCGCCATTGCTGTCGCTAAAAGAAAGTTTTTTCGCGCTCAGATAGGGCAGAAAATGCCGCCTTGACCAGTGCAAATAAACCCCGTCTATGCTTATCTGCAAGGGGGCGGCAGCTTTTGATAAGACCAGCGCAAACAAACCCTCCACAGGCCACAATGGAACTGCAATAATTTGCACGAGCAAAAGAAGCCCAACCAACCCGCCACCAACAGCCAACACCAACCAGCTAAAGGTGCGCACAAGACTACGAAAAAAAAGTAAAAACACGACATTCCCTCATAATGGTCGTCATAATGGCTGTAAATTCAAAAAACGCGACAAATTTAGCATTATCTGTCCAAAATAACTGTAAAGTGAGTCTTATATTATATTTTCACTTGAGGAGAACAAAATGACAAAACAACTCAATATTGGAAGCCCTGCCCCGAATTTCACCCTGCCAGCCGATAATGGACGCACCATCAGCCTGTCTGATTTCGCGGGCAAAAAGCGGGTTGTTTATTTTTACCCCAAAGACGACACGCCGGGCTGTACCACCGAAGCAATTGACTTTTCAGCACAAATTGCCGCTTTCGCCGCCGCCAATACAGAAATTATCGGCATCTCGGCAGATAGTATCACAAAACATGACAAATTTAAGGCTAAACATAATCTGGCCATCACTTTGCTTAGCGATGAAACGCTTGAAGTGTTGAAAAAATATCGCGTTTGGGTGGAAAAAAACATGTATGGCCGCAAATATATGGGCATTGAACGCGCTACTTTTTTGATTGATGAGGCACAAAAAATCCAACAAATATGGCGCAAAGTAAGGGTGAAAGGCCATGTTCAGGCGGTGCTACAAGAAACGACAGGCACATAATAGAAAAATCGGCACATAATAGAAACGCTTGCAAAAGCAGACAAATTTTGAGAAAAGCACGGATGCGGGGTTTGGAAAACAATGAAACGCATTAGATTTTTTCTTGAGGCGGCATTTGCTGACCGCCAGATTTATATACGAAGTCGTGGAAATGTCACTTTCGTGCCAATTTCTTCGCGCTCGCAAATTATATTGTTTTGCCTATTTTTGCTATTGGCCGCATGGGTGGGTATGGCCAGCATCAACACTTTATTCCGCAGTCAAATTGCCGAACAGCGCGAACGCGAATTTCAAGAAATGCAATTATCTTATGAAAATGAATTGAGCAGATTGCGGCTGGCGCATGATGATTTGAATGCCCAACTTGTGCTAACCCGTGATTGGTTTGGCGAAACGACAAGCAAATTGGAAAAACGCCATGATGAGTTAAGCGATGTGCTGGAACGCAATGCCACAATTTCTGACGATTTGCGGAGCATGCAAAAATCGTTTGCCCGGGTTGCGGCAAAACGCAAATCATCAACCAGCAAGACCGAACTTGTCGGGCGATTGGAAAACCCCGTGCATACCGCACTTGAAAGCCGCTCGGGGCATCGCAGCGATGAAGATGATATTGTTGAATTAACCAGCCTCAACAATACGCACCGCCATAGCGATATTGTTGACGCATTGCCACATTTGCCCAATGATTTATACCGCCGTATCAACACGTTAGAAACCCGCCAGCAAGATTTGCTAGACGCACTGGAAGAAAATGTTGATTTGAAAATCAATGAGTTTGAATCGCTGATTGCCGACACTGGAACGGTTGATAGCAAAACTTTTATGGCACGCGTTTTGCCAGAAAGTGAACGTGCCATCGGCGGCCCTTATATTCCACTAAAAAGCGAAACCGAACAACAAGACAATCTCAACCGCCAGATTTATAGAATTTCTGCCAATTTGACGCGGTTATCGGGTTTGCATAAATCACTCGCCAATATCCCCTTAGCGCGGCCAATTCATGATTTTCGTATCACCAGTGATTTCGGCGCACGGCTTGACCCTTTCAAAAAGCGGGTGGCGTTTCATTCGGGGCTAGATTTCGGCACAGCCAATGGCACCCCAATTCATGCCACATTGCCCGGCATTATTAGCCAAGCGGGTTATAAAGGCCCCTATGGATTGGTGATTGAGATTGACCATGGCAACGGATTCCGCACCCGCTATGGACATTTGGCACGCGCTCGTGTACGGGTTGGCCAGCCTGTTGAGTTTCAGCAACATATTGGTGACGCAGGCAATAGTGGCCGTAGCACCGGCCCCCATTTGCATTATGAAATCTGGTTTGATGGGCAGGTGCGCGATCCGCGTCCTTTTATTGATGCTGGACGGCAGATTTTTAATGTTGCCAAAACCATAACGCCCATCAATGATTCTAACTGATAAATAAAGGTGGACAAGCCATGCACAAAACAACCAAAGCAAAATTCAAATCAGCCCCATCAATTCTTAGCCATGATATGCATATTACTGGACAAATTGTGTCTTCTGGCGATATTCAAATTGAGGGTATGTTAGATGGCGATGTGCGCTCGCATGCTGTGACTATTGGCGAAAATGCTGTCATCAATGGCGAGGTGGCGGGTGAAATTATTACTGTTTTTGGCACGATTATCGGCACAATTCGCGCCCGTCGGGTGCATTTATGCGCCAGTTGCAATGTAAAAGGCGATATTTACCATCAGGCATTGGCTATTGAGTCAGGTGCCGAATTTAATGGCTCGGTCAAACGCGAAAAAGACCCTTTAGCCCAAGCCGCCATTGCTTTCAGCATGGAAGAATTGGAAGGCGAAGCCCGCCCGCTTTTAAGCTAATTTGGCGCTTTTAAGTTAATTTTAGCTTACTCTTTTTTGTTGCCTCTTTGCGCTAATGCCGCTTCCATAAAATCATCTAGCGCGCCATCTAAAATGGCCGACGGATTGCCGCTTTCAACGCCAGTGCGTAAATCTTTTACCATTTGATAGGGGTGCAGCACATAAGAGCGGATTTGATGCCCCCAGCCAATATCGGTTTTATTTTCCGCCTCAGCCAGTGCCGCTTCCTCGCGTTTTTGCAATTCCATATCATAAAGCCGTGCGCGCAACATACTCCATGCAGTGGCACGATTTTTATGCTGTGAACGTTCATTTTGGCATTGCACCACAATATTGGTTGGCAAATGCGTCATCCGCACCGCACTATCAGTTGTGTTAACATGCTGGCCACCCGCGCCACTGGCACGAAATGTATCAATCCGCACATCGCTTTGCTCCACCGCCACTTCAATCGTATCGTCCACCATCGGATAACACCAAACACTGGCAAAGCTTGTATGGCGGCGCGCATTGCTGTCAAAAGGCGAAATACGCACCAAACGATGCACGCCACTTTCGGTTTTTATCCAGCCATAGGCATTATGGCCTTTAATCTCTAAAGTGACCGATTTGATACCCGCTTCTTCTCCGTTCGTTTTTTCAATGATGCCCACCTTATAGCCTTTGCTTTCTGCCCAGCGCACATACATACGCAACAACATTTCTGCCCAATCTTGGCTTTCTGTGCCGCCCGCGCCTGCGTGAATTTCTAAAAACGCATCATTGGCATCGGCCTCGCCTGATAATAATGTTTCCAGCTCCATGCGGTCAGATTGCACGGCTAAAGCGGTTAATGCCGCCTCACATTCGGCGATAATATCATCATCATTTTCGCTTTGTGCCAGTTCAAGCATCTCTATAATATCAGCCAAATTGGTTTCAAGCTGGGTGCAATTTTTAATGGCCGTTTCAAGTTGAGTGCGCTCGCGCATCATCGATTCGGCTTTTTCCCTATTATTCCATAATTGCGAATCTTCGGTCGCCTTATCAAGTTCAGCAAGCCGTTTGAGCGCGACATCCCAGTCAAAGATGCCTCCTTAGCAACTGTGCCGAATTGGTAATGCGGTTAATAATTTGCTGAATTTCTGCACGCATGGGCTGGCTCCTCAAATTTGCCTTAAAATTTGCCTCAAAATTTAGAGGACTATCTGACATAATATGCCGCTAGTAAAGCCCACCTGTGCCGCTGCCGACAGTTTGCGTCTCGTGCAGTTGTGGTCTTTCACTCACATTATTGCCGCCACCAGCAATAATGGCTTGCTGGCGACCAGCCGCATCTGGCTCGGTGCCGGGCTTAAAGGCTTCTAAAATAACCATGTCATCATCTGGCCGTGCCAGCTTGCCCGTTTTGGCGTTAATCCGCACCAAATTAACCGCAGGCGGTATTCTAAAAGGTGTTGTCTGCATTTCTTTTAGCGCGTGTTGCATAAATTGTTTGAAAATCGGCGCAGCCACTTTGCCGCCGCTCTCTCTAGCACCTAAGGGCCTATTATCATCAAAACCAACATATACCCCGACAGCAAGGTCGGGGGAAAAGCCAACAAACCACGCATCGCGGCTATCATTGGTGGTGCCAGTTTTGCCTGCCAATGGTTTGCCGATACTATTGATTGACCGCCCAGTGCCGCGTTTAACCGCGCCTTCCAACATAGAAACAATTTGGTAGGCAGTTTGTGGCGACAACACTTCTTCGCGCTCATCGGATAAATTTGGCGGCGCATAATTTTCTCGATTCTCGCCCCAATTATCAGCCTTGCACCCAACACAAGCGCGCTTATCGTGGCGGTCAAGCGTTTTGCCCAATCGGTTTTGTACGCGGTCAATAAAAACTGGCTCAACCCGCTTGCCACCATTAACCAGCATCGCATAGGCGGTTGTTAAACGAATAAGCGAGGTTTCCCCTGCCCCCAATGCCATCGCCAACACACGCGGCATAGAATCGTTAATATCAAACCGCCGCGCATAGCTGGTAATAATCGGCATACCAATTTCCTGCGCCATGCGAATTGTCATCAAATTACGGCTTTTTTCCATGCCCAAGCGCAAAGTGGATAAACCATAAAAACGGCGACCATAATTTTCGGGCTTCCATAAGCCGTGTTCGCCGCCTTGGTCCATCACAAATGGCGCGTCTAACACCAGACTCGCAGGCGTAAATCCGCTATCAAGAGCCGCCGCATAAACAAAAGGTTTGAAAGCCGAACCGGGCTGGCGATTGGCTTGGGTGGCGCGGTTAAACTCGCTGGCACTAAAACTATAGCCGCCAATCATAGCCAATACGCGGCCATTATGCGGGTTGAGTGCCACCAACGCACCATTCACTTCTGGATATTGCTGGAGGGTATAAACATCTTTCGCTTTGGTAGGCGATGCCCAAATAATGTCGCCCACCGCCAATACATCGGTTACGCGGCGAATTTTTGGGCCTTTAACTTTGTAGCCATTTTCTGGCGAAGCGGCAGCCCGCGCCCACACCACCCCTTTTAGGGTGATTGTGCCTAATTGTGTTTCATCAGCAAAACGGCGCGCTCGCGTAAAATGGGGGCGCAAGCCAATCAATGCCGATTGCCCATCAACCGCCAGCACCACCGCCAGCCGCCATGGTGCAAGGTCAAGCGGAATAGAGATTTCGGTAAGCCGCGAAGCCCAATTTTCTAAATCCTCAAACCGCGCCACTGGCCCACGATAGCCATACCGCCTATCATAGGCGTTTAGCCCATCGCGCAAAGCGCGTTTGCCAATGCCTTGAAAATTTGTATTGACCGTTGTGCGAATAGACAAACCACCGCCATAAAGGGTTTTTTCACCAAAGCTGTTATAAATGCGGCGGCGCACTTCCTCTACAAAATATTCTGACGCATGACGTTGCAAATCGGAGGCACGGTCAGCCACCACCAAATCTTCGGCAATGGCGGCATCGGCTTGGGCTTGCGTAATGTTGCCATTGGCTAACATGCGCTCAATCACCCAATTACGCCGCGCAATAGCCCGTTGTCTTTGCCGAAAGGGATGATAATTATTCGGGGCTTTGGGCAAGGCGGCAAGATAAGCGGCTTCGGCGATGCTCAATTCGCTAAGGGATTTGTCAAAATAATTTAACGAGGCGGCCGCAACGCCATAAGTGCCGAGCCCAAGATAAATTTCATTAAGATAAAGCTCTAATAATTGCCGCTTAGAAAAAGTTTGCTCCAGCCGCAAAGCCAATAGAGCTTCTTTAAGTTTGCGCTCCAATGTAATATCGCTGGTTAGCAGAAAGTTTTTTGCCACCTGTTGCGTAATGGTGGACGCACCTTCCAGCCGTCTGCCAAAAATGACATTTTTGATATTTTGCACCACTGCGCGGGTAATGCCCGCTAAATCAACGCCAGAATGATTGTAGAAATTTTTATCCTCAGCCGCCAAAAATGCGTCAATAAGATGTTCGGGGACAAATGAAATCGGCACAAAAATACGCCTTTCTTGCGCATATTCACCAATCAATGTGCCGTCTCCAGCATGGGCGCGGCTCATAATAGGCGGCGCATAATTGGCCAGATGCTCATAATTCGGCAAGCTGGCATTCAGCCGCCACAAAATCAGTGACATCGCAAACAGACCAATGGCAAACAAAGTTACGCCAACGCCCGTCAAATTGCCGATAAATTTTGTAAAGCTACGCATTTGAGTCCTCTATACTGGTCAATAAAACCAGAATACGGCTCAACTATGGCAGGGACCCCCCCCACATCTCAAGTAAAATCAGTTGGCTTTCGCCACTTTGTCACGCATAAAAAACGCATCAACCGCCTGCACCAAAGAATTAGCCACTTTTTTATTCCAATTTTTGGATAAAAGTTGCTTTTCATCTTTGCGATTTGTCAAAAAGCCAAGCTCAATCAACACCGATGGCACATCGGGCGACTTTAAGACGCGAAAGCCAGCAAAACGATGGGTGCGCTCCAGCAATTTGGTAGAATGGCGCGCTTTGTCCACCACCAGATTGGCAAATTCGGCGGCGGAATTTTTGGCTGCGCGTTGGGCTAAATCTAGCAATATGGTGTTAACCACTGGCGGGTGGTCGCCAAAATCAACGCCAGCAAGAATATCTGATTTATTTTCTTTCCGCGCCAATGCAGCCGCCTCTTTGTCAGAGGCCACTTCTGATAATGTATAAACCGACATGCCGCGCACCGATTTTTTGCGAATGGCATCGGCATGAATGGAAATAAATAAATCGGCCTTATGCTTATGGGCAATGTTAACGCGCTGGCGAAGCGGGATATAAACATCATGATTGCGCGTTAAATAAACCTGATATTTTCCAGTCGCCCTAAGCTGTTGGGCAAAAATTTTGGCAAACCGCAAAGTGATATTTTTTTCACGCGCTTTGCGACCTAATGCGCCCGGGTCAACCCCGCCATGCCCCGCATCAATCACCACAATTTGTTTGCCCTGCCGCTTTTGCGGGGCTGGCGTATAGGCTCGGGGCGAGATGGGGTTTGCGACCGCACGGCTTTTGCGCGCAGCACGGCCAGCTTGCACTTGCTTGTTGAAAATTTCATCACTGGTTTTTTCAAGGTCAATAACCAAGCGATAAGGAAAGCCAGCAGTAGGCGAAATCAAAAAACTTTTGGCAATTTTGGTCGGCCCAGAAACATCAATGACAACGCGGCTAGTATCTGACGAAAATTGCCCAAAGCGCACCGCCTTAACAAAACCGCCCGATTTATCGGTCATATTATCTGGCCATGTTAAAATGGGCAAATCGGCGACAATGCGCGGCGGATTATTGAGGGAAAACACATTAAAATTTACTTTATCCGCCAGTTCCAACACCAGCCGCGCCTTTGTAGAACCAGCATTAAGGCGGATTTTCTCCACCGTCACATCGGCCAATACTGCCGCAGGCAAAAGGACTGCCGCCATAGGCAAAAGGGCGCACATAAATATGGCAACCATCAGCTTATTTATAAATGCACCCATATTTTCTACCCCATCTTTCCACCTTATAGGCATTAACCCTATAAATATCAGTCACCAGATTTGCCCAATAAAAGACGTAGAAATGATTTGATTCGTTTTATTATATAACTTTTTGCTCTCTTTTGCATGTTAGAACATGACATAAACAGCCTGT
>JBPCVS010000041.1:0-2821 GCA_051010295.1 Parvibaculales bacterium
TTGCACGACATTTCACCAATTGTTTCCAATTTATGGGTCACCAATAATGTGCGCGCACCAAACCGTGCCGCCGCCCCTGCCGCCTCACAGCCAGCATGGCCGCCACCAATAATAATTACATCCCAGCTTGTCGCATTTTGTGCCATAGAGCGGTTTTAACCCCATCACAGACAAAACTCAAGACTCAACACGCAAACAAAAAAACAAAATTGTTTCACGTGAAACAATGGCTATTTATGGCACTCATTTATCATTCATTTACCAATGCAAAAATCGGCAAACACAATATCCAGCAGAGCTTCTACATCAACCACACCAATCACCCGCCCCAAAGCCCGCACGGCCAACCGAATATCTTCGGCAACAAGTTCTGGCCCGCCATTGGCCGCCCCATCTATTGGGATGGCTATTGAGGCGGCCACATGTTCGGCACGTTGCAAGCAAGTGACGGCCTCTGCCACCGCGTGGCGATGCCGCTCACGTGTGAGCATCGGGGCTTCGCGCCCCGCCACCAATTTTAGCAATTTTTCGCCCAACGCATCCAGCAAAGCCTCTATACCCGCGCCACTATGCGCCGATACAGCAAAATCACCCTTTGGGTGCGCCTTTGGCGGCAAGAGCGGCTGGTCAATTTTATTAACCACAATAAAATCAGCCGTTTCTTCAAAATTTTCCGCTTTAACACTTAAAGGAGAAAAATCGGCCGTTTCAGGCGCGTCCGCCGCCCGCACCCAAAGGCGAATATCGGCCGTTTTTGCCACATTCAAAGCACGGCGCACGCCTTCGCGCTCAATATCATCGCCCGCCTCACGCAATCCTGCCGTATCCACCAGAGTCACCGCCAGCCCGCGCACCACCAACGCCACTTCAATAACATCGCGCGTGGTGCCAGCACGGGCTGATATAATGGCCGCCTCTTTTCCTGCTAAATAGTTGAGAAGACTTGATTTTCCAGAATTGGGCGCGCCTAATAAAGCCACCCGCAAACCATCACGCAAGCGCACGCCGCGCATATCGGCCAGACTCTCTTGCATCACTTCGCGCAATGATTGTAATTTTTTGCCCACCTGCTGGCCAATGTCATCGGGCAAATTTTCGTCGGCAAATTCTAAATCAGCCTCTAAATGCGCCAAAATTTGTGCCAACCCATCACGCCATGTCACCATTTGCGCATAAAGCCGCCCTTCAAGCTGGCGCAGGGCTTGGGCCTGTTGGGCATCACCTTCGGCATCAATTAAATCAGCAATGGCTTCGGCGGCGGTTAAATCAAGCCGCCCATTGGCCACCGCACGGCGGGTAAATTCGCCCGCCTCGGCTAAGCGCAAGCGCGGCATATCGCCCAATATCTGCAAAATTGAGCGCACCACAGCCATACCGCCATGCACATGTAATTCTGCGACATCTTCACCAGTAAAGCTGGCGGGGGCGCAAAAACATACCAGCAGGGCTTCGTCTAATAATGTGTTGTTATTGGGATGATATAATTTACGCACCGCCATAAGGCGCGGCGGCGGCAGCGGGCGGCGGGTCAATTTTTCTAACACGGCAAAGCAATCCGCCCCGCTTAGCCTGATGACCGCCAGCGCAGCCCGCACTGGGGCGGTGGATAAAGCAAAAATTGTCGTTTGTTGCGCGTGCACCCGAACATTCCTTTTTATTATTTTATCTAATTTTGTTGGGTTTTGCCAGCATGGCGATTACAATAGCGATATGTCTTATCCATCTGAGCGCAATAATCTTGCCCAAGCCACCAGCCCCTATTTGCTACAACACAAAGATAATCCCGTGCATTGGCAACAATGGGGCAACACAGCCTTTGCCGAAGCGCGCCGCCGCAATGTGCCCGTGCTATTGTCCATTGGCTATGCGGCCTGTCATTGGTGTCATGTGATGGCGCATGAAAGTTTTGCCGATGACGAAGTGGCCGCGTTGATGAATAAACATTATGTGTGCATCAAGCTAGACAGAGAAGAGCGTCCCGATATTGATGATATTTATATGACCGCGCTGGCGATGATGGGAGAGGCGGGCGGCTGGCCGCTCACCATGGTGCTAGACCAAGATGGGCGCGCCTTTTGGGGCGGCACTTATTTTTCCAAATTGCCGCAAAATGGCCGTCCCGGCTTTATGCAAATTCTTGAACAACTCGCACGGCTTTATCATGAAGACGCACCGCGCATAGAACAAAATGCCCACGCCTTATATGAAGGCATGAAAGCGCGGGCGGCCAATCGCCCTGATGCAAATGACGCGATGGCGGAAAACCTATCCAGCCGTGCGGCCACCGCTTTAGCGGCTCATTTTGATGCTGGCGGTGGGTTGGGCGGTGGTGATGCGGGCGCGCCCAAATTTCCGCAACCCTTTCTTTATAATTTTATCCGCCAGCAAGCGCAATTTAACAATGATGCCAGCCTGCTAAAAGCGGTTAAAAATGCCGTGCGGCAAATGTGTCGCGGCGGCTTATTTGACCATATTGGCGGTGGCTTTGCCCGCTATAGCGTTGATGCTTATTGGCGGGTGCCGCATTTTGAAAAAATGCTTTATGATAATGCCCAACTTATCGGCTTGCTCACGCAGCTTTACCGCACCGACCAAAACCCTTTTTGGCAGCATTTTATCAGTCAGATAATTGCTTGGCTCAAAGCTGAGATGATGTTGGAAAATGGTGGTTTCGCGGCCAGTCTAGATGCCGATAGCATGGACGCAAGCGGCACGATGTGCGAGGGCGCGTTTTATGTTTGGACGGTTGAGGAAATAGAAAGTGTGTTGGGGGATAAAGATGAAGCAACCGATTTTTGCGCCCATTATGATATTACGCCAG
>JBPCVS010000042.1:0-2581 GCA_051010295.1 Parvibaculales bacterium
CCCGTCGGCCTCATGGCTGGTCAGGCTGTCAACCGATTGGCCGCGCAAAGCGGCCTCCGCCATCGCCAGCCAGTCGCTCTCCTGTGCCATCGCCATCGTTTTTGGCGCAATTTTTGAGGATTCATTATTTTCTGCCATAGCGCGAATGTGGCAAAATGCGGAATAAATCTCAAGCTTTCTTTCTCTTACCCAACCGTCCAACCGCTAACGCGGTTGGACGCTTGATTCTTCTTTCTCCCAAGCGAGCTATGCGTCAATTATGTTCGCTTCGCTCACATAATGCGCAGCCGCTTGGGACGGGTCGCCAACCGCTAAACGCGGTTGGGCGCGATTCTTTTCCCATGTGGGGGTATGAGATAGGCTCTTACCCATCTTCTAAACGTAAAAGCAAACTGATAGCCAATAAAGCGGCAATTATTTGCGTTATCCAACTTGCGATAATGGGTAATAGCAACCCTTGCATACTCAATAATTTGAAAAAATTATCAGCTAAAAAAATCGCAAAGCCACTCAGCACGACTAATCCTAGCATTGGCGCGATTTTGTGATTACGGCCAGTGGGCAGAGCAAAACAGGCGGCAATCAGCACCATTACAATCAGTAAAAATGGCGATGACAGCAAAGAATGATACCTTATTTTATAAGGCGTTACATTGAGGCCCGTGCGTTCGCCAAGCGCGATATAATCAGCCAGTTGCCGCAAATTCAAGGTGCGCGGATTGTGAAAATTATAATCAAAATTTTCTTGTGTTAGGTGGGTTGGCAAGCGCATTGCGGCTATTGCAATGGGTGCTTTGCCATTTTTTAATTGCGTTACCTGTTGCAACTGCCAAGCACCATCTTTTAACTGGCCGCGTTGGGCATGCAGGCTATAGATAAATTTTCCCGCACTATCAAATTTGAAAACCCGCACATTGCCGAACAGATTGTTTTTTTGGTCAATAAATTCATTGGCATGTATGATAAACCGCCCATCATTTGTTTCATCGCGCAGCCAGATGCCGTTTTCCGCCAAACTAAAATTTTGCTTGGGGGGGTGCTCAATTTTGTTAAATTGGCGATAGTTTCGCACGCCCAATGGCTCAACAAATGCCAATAAAACAATGCCAATGGTAAGGGCAACCACCATAAAAGGGGCTAAAATCCGCCATATAGACACGCCACCCCCGCGCACGGCCACAAGCTCTTGGCTTTCGCTAAGGCGAAACAAGCAAAACATCGTGGAGAACAAAAAGATAAAAGGTGCAAAATCCAGCACCAAAATCGGAAAACGCAAGCCGCTATAATAAAGCGCGTCGCCTATGCTTTTGCTGGTTTTGCTGGCAAAGCGCAACATTTCAGCAAAATCAGCCAAAAATATCACGCTACCCAAAATGGCCGCAACAATGCCAAGCCAAACCATATAACGGCGCACAATATAAATATCAATAATGCTTATCATGGTGTGTGCCTCAGCATATAGCGCAAAATATAGGGTTTATTTTGCATAAAAATAATCAGACAGATTAGCCCCATCGCCAGCACTGGCCAGACTATAATAGGGAGAATATAATTATATTGTCCGGCTAAATTGGCGCAATAAAATGTTCCGATTTGAAAAATTAATGAGAGTGTAGCGGCCAGTGTAATGCGGCGACCATAGCCGCCCCGCCGCAGCCCACCTGTCATGCAGGCAAAAGCAATCAGTGTAAAAATAAGCGGGGTTGCCAATGCGCCTATCAGCTCAAAAGCTTTGATACGCATGGCAATAATGCTGGGCTGGTGCGTAATGCCATAAGCGCGTGGCGCAAATAATTGATGAATCATCATATCATTTTTGCGTAAATAATAGAGTGCGGGGGGGGTGTTACGCGCCTCTGGTGGCGTGAAAACATAGCTGTCAAAAGAGATTTGTCCAGCGGCAACACCATCAGTCAGAATCACGCCATCATTTAAGACAAATCCGACCTGTGGAGTCGCGTGGCTTTGCGCCCCCGAATTTTTGCGTATCAAGCGGCCATTGCGTGCCAGATAGGTTGTGTTGCTATCATTATTGCGGTCGGTAACAGAAATTAAAATACCTTGCCAACTGCCGTCAGGATTGCGCTGTTCGGCAAAAACCGTGACCCCATTGGTGATTTCGCGGAAGACCCGCGCTTGTAGTGCTATATTATCCAGATTGCTTTTAACAATGTGGCGGGTGCGGTTTAGACTTTGAATCGCAATGGGCGACACATAAAAAGATAAAACGGCTTGCACCAAAATAACAAACAGGCTTAAGGCAATGGCGGCGCGCATAATTTTGGCGGGGCTAAAACCCGCCGCCACCAGCGCGAAATATTCATGACTTTGCAATTTCTGCACCAATTGATACAGGCTAACAATCAGCAAAGTCGGGGCCAAACATAACGAAAAAATGCGCGGTAATTGCAAAACACTCACCAGCAAAAACTGCCCAACGGCATCGGTGCTACCAATCGGCAATTCCGCAAGCAGACGCAAGGTTTGCACCAGCCAGACAATCAGCACCAACACCAATGTTAGGCTAATATGGGCGCGCAACAGGCTCCAAAATAAATAGCGGTCAATAAGCTGAATCATC
>JBPCVS010000043.1:0-5711 GCA_051010295.1 Parvibaculales bacterium
GGTGGCCGCGCTTGCGTTGGGCGCAGATGGCATCAATATGGGCACGCGCTTTATTGCCACCAAAGAAGCCCCTGTGCATCAAAATGTAAAAGAAGCTTTGGTGGCGGCCAGCGAGCTGGACACCGAGTTGATTATGCGCCCGCTTCGCAACACCGAACGGGTTTTGAAAAATGCCGCAGTGGAGCGGATTCTTGAAAAAGAAAAAACACTGGGCGCGGATATTAAAATCAACGATATTATGGATGAAGTGGGCGGTGTGTATCCAAAAATTATGACCGAAGGCACAATGGACGCAGGCGCGTGGAGCTGTGGCATGGTGGCCGGGCTTATCCATGATATTCCAAGCTGTCAGCAACTGATTGATGATATTATGAAAGAGGCTGATGAAATTATCAGTGCGCGCCTCAAGCAATTTGCCGCTTAATATCTGGCTTTGGCTTTGAATTTTGGCTTTGGGTTTTAGGGGGCGCAGTGGCATGAAATTGGGGGTGGCATGAAATTGACAAAACTCTTTTTTGTTTTGGCCTTTTGCATGGCTGGCGCGATGGGCGCGGTGGGTTCTGCATGGGCAGAATCTGCCGCACCACCGCCAGCGCAAGATGGCGCGCCTGTTATCACTGCGCCAACCCCCAGCGCACCGCCACCGCTTGAAAACGCGCCTGTCGTGCCTGCCACGCCATCATCACCAAAACAAGATGGGGCTACTGCCTCAAAAGGCTACACAAGCGAAGAACAAACCAGCCACGAGAGCTGGTGGTCAAATGAGAATATTATAGCACTACTAAAGAGCTGGTTGTCGCCTGAGAATATTATAACACTACTAGTAGGTGCAGGGTTGATTTGGGCAACACTCCGTGCTGGAAAAGTAAACAATAACAACCAGTCCGAAGAATTAAAAACCCAAATTGAAGCAACTACAAAGCTAATAGAAGAATATAAAAGAAAATCTGAAGAAACAGCAAAAGATACGCAAGCTGCGGCCAAGTTTTCTGAAGGTAACGCCAAATTTAAAAGGGGTGATTTTGCTGGCGCAATTACCGATTATGCCGAAGCTATCAACCTCAACCCCGATGCCGTCGAAGCCTATGATAATCGCGGTAATGCCAAGCTAGGGCAAGGCGATATAGAGGGTGCACTTGCCGATTATAATAAAGCTATCCGCCTCAATCCCAATGATGCCGTCGCCTATAATAATCGCGGCCTTGCCAAGGAAAGGCAAGGAAAAATTGACGATGCAATGAAGGATTATGACATCGCCATCCGCCTCAACCCCAATTATGCAAACACATATACTAATCGTGGCGCAACCAAATATGACAAAGGGGACTGGGCTGGTGCAATCGCCGATTATGACGAAGCCATCCGTGCTAATCCTAATTTTTCTGGGGCATATAATAATCGCGGCAATGCCAAGTTAGAACAAGACGATATAAAAGGGGCAATCGCTGATTTTAACGAGGCCATCCGTCTTGACCCCAATGAAGCCAGTACCTATAATAATCGCGGCAGTGCCAGAAAGTTGCAAGAAGACTTTGATGGTGCAATTGCCGATTATAACGAGGCCATTGGACTTAAGCCCAATTATGCCACCGCCTATTTTAATCGTGGCAATGCCAAGAGAACGCAAGGCAAGTTTGATGATGCAATCGCTGATTTTGACAAAGCAATAGAATTAGCGCGGGCGCAAAATATGTCGGAAAGCTTTATTAGCCACATTGGCTTGATAGCATCAGACGCTATACACCGCCGCCATATGGCAGAAAACCCAGAAAACCCAGATGACAGCGAAACATAAACCGCTTGTGCAATGTTTTGAGGGCGTGGGTGCGATTATTATCGCGCATCAATTTTGGCTTGATATTTAGCCGCATCATCGCGTGCGCTTTGTGTTTGTGTGGCGGTTAATCTGCTATTCATAAAAGCAACAGCTTTTTCAATTTCTTCGCGCAATGATTCATCTTCAACATTCGCTAATGCTACTAAAAAGAACATATAGGCGGTTTGGTCATTTTTATTCACGCCCTGACCATTATAATACATCACACCAAGATTATATTGCGCCGCCGCATCACCCTGCTCAGCCGCTTGGCGATATAATTTAATTGCTGTTTTATAATCTTTGGCAACACCCTCACCATTATCATACATCCAACCAAGAAAATATTGCGCATCTGCATCGCCCTGCTCTGCCGCTTGGCGGAACAATTTAACTGCTGTTTTATAATCTTGGGCAACACCCTTACCTTTAGCATACATCAAACCAAGATTATATTGCGCATCTGCATCGCCCTGCTCTACCGCTTGGCGATACCATTTAATTACTGTTTTATAATCTTGGGCGACACCCTGACCCTTACGATACATCTGACCAAGATTATATTGCGCATCCGCATGGCCATGCTCTGCCGCTTGGCGATACCATTTAATTGCTGTTTTATAATCTTGGGCAACACCCTCACCTTTATGATACATCAAACCAAAATTATATTGCGCCTTCGCATAACCCTGCTCAGCCGCTTGGCTATACCATTTAGCCGCTTGTTTATAATCTTGGGCAACACCCTGACCTTCAGCATACGCCACACCAAGATTATATTGCGCCGCCGCATTGCCCCACTCTGCCGCTTGGCGAATCCATTTAACCGCTTGTTTATAATCTTGGGCAACACCCTCACCCTTGCGATACATCAAACCAAGATTAAATTGCGCCTTCGCATAACCCTGCTTTGCCGCTTTGCGCCACCATTTAATTGCTGTTTTATAATCGCCAGCCGCAAAAGCGGCATCACCTTTAGAAAAATCTTCTTGCGGATTCGCCAAAGCTGGCGATACAGCCAAAAACATTGCTAATAAACTAATGACAATTAAGCGCATTTCTCTCCCCAATTCTTATTATTTTGAAGCTAATTATTTATATCACGCCCCACCTGTTTTGCAATCAGTCATCTTTCCCCACGCCCTCAAAAGATTGGGTGGGGCAAGGCAAAGCCTTGTCGCCGTTTCCAAAGGAAACGGCTTGCGGGTAAACCCGCCCCACCCAATCTTTTGAGGGCGTGAGATTGAGGAAAGCGGTATGGGAAACGAAACGTCCATTTGCTTTAGCAAATGGCGGCCCGTCCCAAGCGGCTCGCGCAATTATGTGAGCGAAGCGAACATAATTTGACGCAAGAGCATCGCTTGGGAGAAAGAAAAGCCCAACTTATTTGTATTGACAAATGTATTGACAAATGAGATTCTAGGCACAATAATTAGAGGGAACATTAGATGGAAATAGAAGTAGAGTGGGATGAACATAATTGGCCAAAATGTGCAAAACATGGTGTCAGTAAAGAGAGTATTGAATATGTTTTGTTACACGACTCGCAAATTACCCCCGACCTTAAAAAAGACTATGGAGAAGAGCGGCATATTGCCGTTGGCCAAAATAAAAATGGGCGATATGTTTTTATCGTATTTTGCCGTAGAGAAGAAAAATTGCGCCCCATAAGTGCGCATTATATGCACGATAAAGCAGTCAAAAAATACCTTAATCAAATGTGAAAGGAATGAAAATGTCTCAACCAGCACTCAAAAAGGGAAAGCTGAGTTCGAAAAAAAACCCCAAACTTGGAAAAGGCCAAAAACTTGGCAAAGGCAAGCCCTTTCCAAATTTTGCCAGCGATAAAGAGGCCGAAGATTTTGTGGATAGTGCCGATTTATCGGAATATGATTTTTCCAAATTTCGGCCCTTTTCGGAATGGTTGGCCGACCTTGATAGCGAGCGCAAAAATAAAACAATCACTTTGCGCATACCAGAAACCTTGTTGTCTATTTTGAAAGCCAGCGCGAAAAAGAAAAATATACCCTATCAACGTTTGATGCGGCAGTTGCTGGCCAAAGGGTTGTTTCTACCGCCGCAATCTTAAATTTTGCCCAAATGCACCGCCCCCCGCGCACGGGCAAGTTTTATTTGTTTTTCGCGCTCGCGGAAACGGCGGCGGTCGGCCTCGCTGTGCTGGGCAATGCAATGCGGGCAAGCCACGCCTTGCTCATAGGCGGGGTGTTGTTTTTCCTGTTGGGTAAGCGGCATACGGCAAGCATGGCACATATCATGCGCGCCTTGCGCCAGCCCATGCAACACCGAAACGCGCTCATCAAACACAAAACACGCGCCCTGCCATTTGCTTTGCGCTTGCGGAATTTGCTCCAGATATTTCAAAATGCCACCTTTGAGATGAAACACATTTTCAAAGCCCCTGCCCACCAGATAGGCGGTCGCTTTTTCACACCTTATGCCGCCCGTGCAGAACATGGCGATATTTTTGTTTTTATCCTCCGCAGCCGATAAATTAGCATCAGCCCAAGCGGGAAACTCGCGGAATGAGGCGGTTTGCGGATTAACCGCATTTTCAAAACTGCCAATCGCCACCTCATAGGCATTGCGCGTATCAATCACCAATGTATCACGGTCGGCAATCAGCTTGTTCCAATCTTGCGGCTTAACATAGCGGCCAGTCGCGCCAATCGGGTCAACCTCTGTCTGCCCCATTGTTACGATTTCTTTTTTCAGCCGCACTTTCATGCGGTGAAAGGCCGATTGCTTGGCGAAACTGAATTTCGGCTCAATATCTTGAAACGCGGCAGTGCGGGCAAAAAAATCAAACAGGGCCTGCACGCCTTTTTGACTGCCAGAGATTGTGCCATTAATGCCTTCACGCGCCAGCAAAATGGTGCCTTGCACGTCATTATCAGTGCATATTTTTTGCAAACCCGCACGATGCGCGGCAAAATCGGGCAACGATATAAATTTATAAAAAGCCGCCACCACAATTGGCGTTGCCTTTGGCGGGGTTGGCGTGTTGATTGGTGTTTGCATCATCGCATTTAATATCCAATAGCGCGGTCATCATGCCCGCGTGAAAAATCTGCCGCGCCTTCCAGCTGGCCGTCATCATGGCGCAAAATGGCTTCCACCCGCCCCAATGACCAGCCAAAAGACGGCCATGCAAATAGCACATGGCCGCGCCGCCGCAAACCATAGATATTGCTTATATCAGCCGTGCCTTTTTCTAACATCACCACATCGGGCTGCCATTGGCTATGGCTTTTGCGCGCATGCACGGCTTGTTGTGCCGTCATATCAAAATCAATAATGTTCAACAATGTTTGAAACACCGAGGTAATGATGGTTGCCCCGCCCGGCGTGCCAAGCACCAATTTTAGCTGGCCATCTTTTTCTACAATGGTTGGGGTCATAGAAGACAACATACGTTTGCGCGGCGCGATGGCATTTTTGCGATTGCCTAACAAGCCAAATTGATTGGCGTGGCCAGCTTTTATGGCAAAATCATCCATTTCATTATTGAGAAAAAACCCCGCCCCGCGCACCACCACTTTAGAGCCAAAACTACCATTTAAGGTGGTGGTTATGGCCACCGCATTGCCGTGTTTATCAATAATTGAAAAATGCGTTGTTTCAAAACTTTCCACCATTGCCACATGGCCCGCTTTTATGGTGGTGCTGGCGGTTTTTTTGTCGGGCATAATGTCGCCCATGCGCGCCGCCACATAAGCTGGCGCAATCAGCTGCGCGGTGGCCACATCCACAAAATCAGGATCGCCCAAATGGCTGGCGCGGTCGGCATAGGCGCGGCGTTCCAGCTCGGTCATCAAATGAATATGCGCCGCCGAATTATGCCCCATCGCACCGATATTATACGGCTCTGCCCCCA
>JBPCVS010000044.1:0-3385 GCA_051010295.1 Parvibaculales bacterium
TCGGCATCGCGTTTTTCATTAAAGGCTTTTACGCCTTCGCGGTGGTCTTGGGTTTGGCCGGCGGTGCGTTGTGCCCAACGTTCATTATTGAGTTGTTCTTCATAGCTGGCATCCACGCTATCCCACAATAACCCCCGAATAAGCCCAAGCGACATGGGGCCTTGCGCCAATGTTTCGGCTAGGCTGCGCGCTTGCGTCATCAGCTCATCATCAGCGACAAGGCGGTTAATCAGCCCCCATTCCAGCGCGGTTTCGGCGGGCAGGCGGTCGCCCATCAAGGTGAGTTCTTTGGCGCGTGCCATGCCGATAAGACGCGGCAAGAGATAGGTTGCTCCGCCATCTGGCACCAGCCCAATGCGCCGAAAAGCCTGCAGAAAAAAGGCCGATTGCGCCGCCACCACCATATCGGCCATCAGCGCAAAGCTCATGCCCACGCCCGCGCATGGCCCATTAACGGCACTCACAATCGGGCAGGGCAAATTGCGCAACTTCCGCATAAGCGGGTGATAGATTTTCTCCAGCCCCGCGCCCGGGTCATATTGTTTGCTATTATCGCCGCTTCTGCCAACGCCACCCGATGGCGCAAGATTAGCCCCCGCACAAAAACCACGCCCCGCGCCAGTAATAATCAAACACCGAATATTATTTTCGGGGTTGGCGACAAATTCCAGTGCTGTATCCATGCTCTCAAGCATGGGCAATGAGGTGGCGTTGAGTGCGTCTGGGTCGTTTAATGTCATGGTGGCAATCGCGCCATCAATATCAAGTTTAAGTAAGTCAAGTTTCATTGTGTTCTCCCATTTTTCGATTGCATTGTTTCTGATAAAACAACTATTGGCAAGGGGGCTTTTACGTGTTCTACTTTTTGCAATAACACTTAAGGGAGGATAGCTATGAGTGAAACACAAACAATGGCACAACTGCCAGAAACTTCGGAGGAAGAAATTCTCCGTTTGGTGAATTTGCAAAAACGCGCCCACATTGCCGAAGGGCCAATGACTGCCGAACGGCGCATTGATTTGATTGACCGCACCATCGCCTTGCTTGTTGAAAATGGCGACGCAATGGTGGAAGCATTGATGGCAGATTTTGGTAGCCGCAGCCCAGAGGGCACATTGGCCACCGATGTGGGCGGCACATTAGGCGCGCTTAAATATGCTAAGAAAAATCTGCGTAAATGGATGAAACCATCTAAACGCCATTCTATGTTTCCATTGGGATTGCTGGGTGCCAGCACACGGGTTGACTATCAGCCGCTCGGCTGTATCGGCAATGTTGTGCCGTGGAATTTTCCGTTTAATTTGTGCTTTGGCCCCATGGGTAGCATTTTTGCAGCTGGCAATCGCACCATCGTCAAACCATCGGAATATACAGTGCAATCGGCTTTGTTGACCAAAACCCTGTGCGACAGATATTTTAGCGAGGACGAAGTGGCAGTGGTGTTGGGTGGGCCAGAGACTGGCGGGGTGTTTGCGCGTCAGCCATTTGACCATTTATTATTCACTGGCGCGACGGCCATTGCGCATCACATTATGCGGGCGGCGGCCGAAAATTTGGTGCCTGTTACATTGGAGCTGGGCGGAAAATCGCCAGTGATTGTGTCGGATTCGGCCAATTTCAAAAAAGCGGCGGCGCGGGTGATGACGGGCAAAACGCTCAATGCTGGCCAGATTTGCCTTGCCCCCGATTATGTGATGGTGCCAGAGGGCAAAATTGATGAATTTGTCAAAGAGGCTTCGGGCGCGGTGGAAAATATGTTTCCCACGCTCAAAGATAATCCCGATTATACATCGGTGGTGAACCAACGTCATTATGACCGACTGCAAAGCTATTTGGACGATGCGCGGGACAAAGGCGCGAAAATTGTTGAGATAAACCCAGCCGATGAAGATTTTTCTCAACAGCCGCACCGCAAAATGCCGCCGACCATTGTGGTAGAGCCAAGCGATGATATGAAAGTGATGCAGGAAGAGATTTTTGGGCCAATTCTGCCTGTCAAATCTTATCAAAAACTAGATGAGGCGATTGGCTATATCAATGACCATGACCGACCTTTGGGGCTGTATTATTTTGGCAATAATAAAGAAGAAGAAAACCGCGTGGTGAATAATACCACCTCAGGCGGGGTGACGGTGAATGATGTGATAACCCATATTATGCAAGATGACGCGCCCTTTGGTGGGGTTGGGCCATCTGGCACGGGGTCGTATCATGGCTTTGAAGGCTTTGTCAATTTTAGCCATGCCAAAACCGTGTTTCGCCAATCACCATTGGAGCTTGCGGCTGGTGCGTTGCGCCCACCCTATGGCGCGCGCACCCGCAAAATGCTTTCTGGTATTATCAAAAAATAATGGGCGTGGGCTGAAATTATGGAAAAAATTGCTGCCTATGATTGGCAAGATCCGTTTTTATTGCGTGAGCAATTAAACGAAGATGAAAAGCTGATTGCCGATAGCACCCATGCTTTTGCGCGTGAAAAATTATTGCCACGCGTGGTGGATGCTTTTGCCAATGAAACTGTCGCGCCAGAAATTTTTGCCGAGATGGGGGCGCAAGGTTTATTAGGCATAACCATCGCGCCAGAGCTGGGCGGGGTGGGCGCGTCTTATGTGGCCTATGGGCTGGTGGCGCGTGAGATTGAGGCCATTGATAGCGGTTATCGCTCCATGATGTCGGTGCAGTCTTCTTTGGTGATGCACCCGATTAACAGTTTTGGCTCACCAGAGCAGAAGCAAAAATATCTGCCCAAATTGGCGGCGGGTGAGTGGATTGGCTGTTTTGGCCTCACCGAGCCCGATGCGGGGTCTGACCCGGGCGGCATGCGCACCTTTGCCGTCCCCAAAGATGGCGGCTATTTGCTCAATGGCTCAAAAACTTGGATTTCCAACGCGCCAGTGGCCGATGTGTTTATCATTTGGTGCAAATCGGAAGCCCATGATGGCCAGATTAAAGGCTTTATTTTAGAAAAAGATATGGATGGGCTAAGCGCGCCCAAAATTGAGGGCAAATTATCGCTTCGCACCTCTGTTACAGGCATGATTATGCTAGATGATGTGTTTGTGCCAGAGGCCAATATATTGCCCGATGTGGCGGGATTAAAAGGGCCGTTTTCGTGCCTCAATCGGGCGCGTTATGGCATTGGCTGGGGTGCGATGGGCGCGGCCGAATTTTGTTTCCATGCGGCGCGTGGCTATGGGCTGGAGCGGCATCAATTTAACAAACCTTTGGCCGCCAATCAGCTTTATCAAAAAAAATTGGCCGATATGCACTGCGATATTGCGCTGGGTTATCAGGCTTGTTTGCGGGTGGGGCGACTGATGGATGAAGGGCGTTTCGCGCCAGAAATGATTTCTGTTATTAAACGCAATAATGTCGGCAAAGCACT
>JBPCVS010000045.1:0-4809 GCA_051010295.1 Parvibaculales bacterium
CGCACCACCTCAAATTCCTCACGCGTTACAAAATCACCGCCCGCCAAAACCGCGTCCAGCCGTGCTTGAATGGCTTGTTCAATTTCTTCGCGCACACCTTGCGCCGCCACGCCAAGCCCAGCCGCCAGCCCTGCTAAATCATCAATGATTCTGGTTTTTGTATCACTCATATATAAGATTCTACCTTTTTTTTTCTATCTGTCCAAGAATAATAAGTGCGCATGGGAAAAGAATCGCGCCCAACCGCGTTAAGCGGTTGGCGGCACACAAGGTGCGGAAAGCGCACTAAGCCGCTAAAGCGGCAAGTGCTTATACCGCGTCCCAAGCGGCTGCGCATTATGTGAGCGAAGCGAACATAATTGACGCATAGCTCGCTTGGGAGAAAGAAGAATCAAACTAGAAGCAAAAAAATTGGCGCATGGGAAAAGATAACATTAAATTATCAGGTGCTATTTCATACTAGTCGGGTTAACATTGTGAAAATGGTTACAACAATAAAGCAAAATATGGGGAATAATTATGAAAAAGAGTAAGATATTTTTGGCTTTTGGGGTGTTATTTTCTGTTGCTTTTGGCCAGATGGCGCAGGCACAAAATATGCCCGAACACAGAAAAGTGCTATTTGGCGAAACCCATTTGCACACTGTATTGTCTTTTGACAGCTATCTTTTCGGCAATCGCAACACGCCAGATGATGCTTATCGTTTTGCCAAAGGCGAGGCGATAAAGCACCCTGCTGGTTTTACCATGCAGTTGGCCAAGCCGCTTGATTTTCAGGCGGTTACTGACCACGCCATTTATTTAGGTATGTTGCCCGCCATGCACGACCCGCGCCAAAAAGTTGCCAAACATCCGATTTCTTTGCGTATGCGCAAAGCCAAGACGGTGCCTGAGCGGCTGGAGGCTTTTCAATCATTATTTCCGCGCCTCAATAAAAGGCCCGCCAATGAAAAAGATGATTTGGTAGATGATGATATTATGAAATCGGCATGGCAGGAAATCATCACCGCCGCCAATAAACATTATGAGCCGAACAAATTTAGCACCTTGATTGCTTATGAATACACCTCTGGTCCGCAGTCGCAAAATCTGCACCGCAATGTGTTTTTTAGGGGCGACACTGCCCCCAGCTTGCCCTTTAGCCGCATCATGTCGCCTAACCCAGAAGATTTATGGGTGTGGATGGATAATTTGCGCGCCCAAGGCGTTGATAGCCTTGCTGTGCCGCATAATTCCAATGGTTCAAATGGGCTGATGTTTATGCGTGAGACCTTTGACGGCCAGCCAATGGATAAAAATTATAGCACCACGCGGATGCGTAACGAGCCGCTTGTTGAGGTTACGCAGGTGAAAGGCGATAGCGAAACCCACCCCATATTATCGCCTAATGATGAATGGGCTAATTTTGAAACAATGCCATTTCGCATTGGGGTTTGGGTGGAAAGCCAGCCTGATGGTTCTTATGTGCGGCAAGCCTATTTGCGCGGGCTGGAGATGGCACAACAAAATAAAGGCAATCCATATCGTTTTGGCTTGATTGGTGCGTCCGATACGCATGTTGCGGCGGGGGCTTTTGAGGAAGATGATTTTTGGTCAAAAGTTGGGCTGGTTGATGCCACGCCGCGTTTGCGTGGTTCGGTGCCGCTTAAACAGCCGCGCAAAGATGGTAGCAAATATAATGAGAATAATTTTCAAACATGGAGTGCGTCAGGGCTGGCGGCGGTTTGGGCCGATAGCAACACCCGCGAGGCGATTTTTGATGCGATGCGCCGCAAAGAAACCTATGCCACCACTGGGCCGCGCCTCAAATTGCGATTTTTCGCCAGTGGTAATTACAAAAAATCTTTGTTGAACAAGCCCGACATGGTTAAACGCGCCTATGCGACTGGTGTGCCAATGGGCGGCAATTTATTGCTGAAGCGGCGCGCCAAGCCCAGCTTTATTGTGTGGGCGTTGCGCGACCCCGATTCCTATCCGCTACAAAGGGTGCAAATTGTGAAAGGCTGGCTAGACAAAAACGGCAAAGCGCAAGAAAAAATCTATGATATTGCCTGCGCGGGTGGCAAACAGCCCAACCGCAAATATCGTTGCCCTGATAATGCCGCCAAAGTGGATGTAAGCACCTGCAAAGCCACCGCCAAAACCGGGGCTGATGAGTTGAAAAGCTATTGGCGCGACCCCGATTATAAGGCCAAACAAAAGGCGTTTTATTATGTGCGGGTTTTGGAAAATCCAAGTTGTCGCTGGTCAAGCTGGGACGCGTTGCGCGCTGGTGTGCCGCCGCGCCCTGATATTGCCGCCACCATTCAAGAACGCGCTTATTCCTCACCCATTTGGGTTAATTAAGGTCAAGCTACGCGCCCCCACCAGCAACAAAAATATCAGCACCAACAGGCTGATAATGGTTGGCCCTGCTTCTAAGCTAAGATATTGCGCCAGTGGGGTGCCTGCCAAAATCGCAAAACCCGCCAGCCCACCGCCGCCAATGGCCATCATTTCAGGCGTGTTGGAAAATAGCCGCGCTGTGGAAGCAGGAATAATCAGCAATGAAGTAATCAACAAAATGCCCACCACCTGAATAGAGGCCGCCACCACAATGCCCATCAACACCATCAGCAAAAATTCATAGCGCGCTACGGCAATGCCTTCTGCATGTGCCAGCTCTTCACTGGTTGTCATCAATAATAAACCCGTCCAAAGCCGCAAAAGTAGCCCAAAAGCCAGCCCCGCCCCGACCATAATCCAAATGGCTTTTTGCAAAGTGATATTTTCCAAATTGCCAAGCAGATAGCTATGCACATCTTTTTCACCCGCCCCTAGCAAAGCCAAAGCAATCAGCCCCAAAGACAAAGCGGCATGGGCTAAAATGCCCAACAATGTATCAGTCGCCAAAACGCGGCGGGCGCGTAGCCAAATCAATGCCAGCGCAAACACTATGCCGATAATCACCATGCCAATCTGGTTGGGCAAGCCGATAATCATGCCAAGCGCGACCCCCAATAACGCGCTATGGGCAAGGCCATCGCCAAAATAGGCCATGCGCCGCCACACAACAAAACAGCCCAAGGGCCCCGCCACTAATGCTAGTGCCACGCCCACTATCATAATGGTTGTGTTCATGGTGCGTCCATATCGTGGCTATGCGTATGACTATGGGGATAAACCGCCATAAGACGCGCCATATCATCGCCGAAAATTGAGATAAATTCAGGGTCTTGCATCACATTTTCTGGCGCGCCCGAACAGCAAATATGATGATATAGGCAAATCACCCGATGGGTTGACGACATCACCAAATGCAAATCATGCGATACCATCAAAATAGCGGGTTGGTGTTTTTGAAAAATCTGCTCAATCAATTTGTAAAAATGCAGTTGTCCTTTCACATCAAGGTTTTGCGCGGGCTCATCTAGCATCAGCACATTGGGCTGGCCGACCAAAGCACGTGCCAGCAAAACGCGCTGGCGTTCGCCGCCCGACAAATGCACCAATGGCCTATCCAGCAATGGCGTGATATGGGTTTCTTCTGCCAGTGCAGCCAACTGCTCGGGGCTGATTTTGTGATTAAGCATCAAAAACCGCCGCGTGGTTAGCGGCAAAGTCGGGTCAAGTTGCACAGCCTCTGGCACATAGCCAATTTTTAGCCCCGCCGCATGATGCACTGTGCCTCCATCTGCCCCCCCATCTGGTGGCGTAAGTTTAAGCAGACACCGCAACAGCATTGATTTACCCGCCCCATTAGGGCCGATAAGGGTGATAAAATCACCAGCAGAAATATCCAGCGACACATCATCTAGCACAATGTTATTGCCGCGTGTGAGGCTGATATTTTTGGCCTGTATGAGGGGTGTTGCCTTGCTCATTGATTATGCACTTTTGCGGGTTTCCAGCATTTCGCCCATTTTTTGCCAAACCATATTGACGGCTTGCAAAGGCCGCACCATCACTTTGAATTGGGTGATAAGCCCATCGGCATCAAAATCAACAATATCAACGCCATTGATATATTTGCCGTCTATCTCTGCCTCAAATTCTAGCACCATACGATTTTCGCCCAGCAATTCGTGGGCGTAGCGAAACGCGCTATTGTCAAAAACCGCGCCTGCCGCCTGCAAATAGGCCATCACCAAATCTGCGCCTTGTTGGGGCGCAAACACCACTGGCGACAAAAAGCAACAATCATCATGCAATAAAGCACGGAGCTTTTCTGGATTTTTAGATTTTGCAGATTCTTCCCATTTCTGGCGTAATGTGCTGGCTGTTGTGTTGGACATAATCAGGTCTCCTTTATCAAGTTTATGAGACTATGCTTTGCGGCTGGCGACTGCAAGCCCCTCTTAGATATTGGTGCATTATCCACCCGCTTGCCAATTTTATCTGGCCATACCCATTTTTTGCGTGTTTCACCATTGTCAAAATGAAATTGTAGCACAATCGCGCCACTTTCTGCGTCAGGCTGATAGCCAAAAAGCATAAGGTGCTTGCCGCCGCGCTTGAGTTGGATTGTGCTGTTGGGCGCAATGTCAAAAGCTTCCATTTTGCGCATACGCATAATACCATTTTCCATTTTATGCCTATGCAACTCAATTTTGTCAAAGCTGGGTGATGTTACGCGCATCAATTTGATGGGTGCTGGCGACTGATTGCTGATATGCGCAAAAGCGATGCTTGGCCGCTCGCCAATATTGAGCAATAATTCAAGCTTATCAATCAATGGCGCAGAATAGGCTGGCGCACTTATCAGCAGAAAAATAAATCCGCATAAAGCCATTTTTAAGTTAAACATAATTTTTCCATTATCTGCTAGAA
>JBPCVS010000046.1:0-4640 GCA_051010295.1 Parvibaculales bacterium
GGCCTTAAAAGCAGCCGCGCAAAGCCCCGCCAGCTTCTCCATGCGTTCGGTTTTTTGCTTTAGCGAGCCAAGCTTGGCATGAAAAATCACCTTATCCAATTCGGGCTGGCGTGTTTTCCAGTCTGTATCAAAATCTTGTTGCCAATAAAAGCGGCCATCGGATAGGCGGGCACGCAACACGCGCTCATTGCCATCACGAATAGCCGCGCCCTCATCTACCGTTTTAATATCGGCAATGATGATAAAATAGGGCGCGAGCTGGCCATCGCCATCGCCATCGCGTAAAGCCAGATATTTTTGATGGGTGCGCATCACCGACACCAGCACTTCCTCTGGCATATCCATAAATTCGGCATCAATGCGCCCCAAAAGCGGCACTGGCCAAGACACCAGCCCCGCAATTTCGCTCACCAGCGCGTCATCTTCCACCAGCACCGCCCCCACCGAACGCGCCAATTTAGTGGCTTCTTCTACAATCATCGCGGCGCGCACGCCCGCATCAGCTATCACAAAATTATGCTCCAACACGCCAAGATAATCATCAGCATGGGCAATCTCCAGCGCGTCAGGTGCCATAAAGCGGTGGCCATAGCTTACGCCGCAGCTTTTAATGTCGCCAATTTCAAAATCCACAATCGCGCCATCAAAGCGGCACAAAATGCTCCGCAATGGCCGCACCCAACGCAATTTATCCACGCCCCAACGCATTGATTTTGGCCAGCTAAAACCAGCCACCAATTCGGGCAAAAATTCGGCCAACGCATCAGCCAAAACCCGCCCCTGCTGGTTGATTTCTAACACATAAAATTTGCCTTTTGGGTCATCACGGATAAGAAGACCATCGGTTGAAGGCAAATTATTGGCGCGTAAAAAACCCGCAATGGCTTTGTCAGGTGCATCAATGCGCGGGCCTTTTTTTTCTTCATTGCGGGGCGGCAGATTGATTGGCAAATTGCGCACCAGCAAAGCCAAATGGCGCGGCGCAACATAGCTATCAAGCTGTGCGTCCTCCACGCCATGATTTGCCAAAAAATCACCCATTTTTTTGGCAAGCTGGGCGGCGGCAACAGATTGCATTTTGGCGGGAATTTCTTCTGAATAAAATTCCAACACAAAATCGGTTTTGCGCTCACTCATTTTTATTTTCTCCTGCTTTATTTTCTTCTGCCTTATTTTCTTCTGGCATGTCCGTTTTATCCAGCCATGTTTGCGCACATAGCCGCGCCATCGCGCGAATACGGCCAATATAAGCCTGCCGCTCGGTTACTGAAATAACCCCACGCGCATCCAGCAAATTAAAATTATGATTGGCCTTCATACATTGGTCATAAGCGGGCAGTGCCAGCCCCTGCGCCGCCAGCTGTTCACATTCTGCCTCCGCATCGGCAAAATGACGTAGCAAAATATCGGTATTGGCGGCCTCAAAATTATAGTGCGAAAACTCAATTTCATTGCGCTTAAACACATCGCCATAGCGCATGCCTTGGCCATTAAAATCCAAATCAAAAGCATTATCCACGCCTTGCACATACATCGCCAGCCGTTCCAGCCCATAGGTCAACTCGCCTGATACCAGCTCAACATCAATGCCGCCTACTTGCTGAAAATAGGTAAATTGCGACACTTCCATACCATCGCACCAGACCTCCCAGCCCAGCCCCCACGCGCCCAATGTCGGGCTTTCCCAATCATCTTCCACAAACCGAATATCATGCGCGCCCGCATCAATGCCAAGCATTTGCAGACTATCAAGATAAAGCTGTTGGATATTGTGCGGCGCGGGTTTCAAAATAACTTGAAATTGATAATAGTGCTGAAAGCGATTGGGGTTTTCACCATAGCGGCCATCGGTGGGGCGGCGGCAAGGTTGCACATAGGCAGCGTTCCATTTTTGCGGCCCCAAAGCACGCAAAATTGTGGCGGGGTGAAAAGTGCCCGCCCCCATTTCCATATCATAGGGTTGCAAAATCACACAGCCCTGCGCCGCCCAATATTGTTGCAATTTGAGAATAAGATTTTGAAAATTTGTTGCGCCTGTCATAATAATCCTTGAACCGAATATCTGCCTTGTTGAGAGAAATTACTCGCCAGTGCGTGCAAAAGCAAGCGCAGCCCCACCGCGCAATATGGCCTCTGCCTCCGCGCTTGGTTTGCCATCTGGTTTTTGCAAAATAAGCGGCGGCAAAATAACCAGTGCGGCGCGGCTGTCGCGCTGGCCGCGCACAATGATGCGGGTGGCGGGCTGGCTGGCTTTGGGCGCGATGGGTTGAATAAGCAGCCCACCTAAGCGGCCATCTATCGCCGCCAATAAACGCGCCAGCCCATCGGCTCGATAAATAAAACTCACAACGCCACGCGCCTTAACCAGCGCACAAGCACGGCGCACCCAAAGCGACAAAGCCTGTGCAGGCGCGGCAAAAGCCTGCTGCTTGGATGCATTGGGCAAGGGCTGAATACGCGCCTCGTCAAAATAGGGCGGATTGGCCAGCACCGCATCAAATTGTTGCACCGATGGCAAAGCCAACTGCGCAAGGGGGGCGGTAATATCGCCCTCAATGGCAATAAAATTATCCGCCAGCCCGTTTTGGGCGGCATTGGCACGTGCCAGCGCAATCATATCGGGGTTAATGTCAAACCCAGTGAGCCGACAATCTGGATGTCGCGCCAGCAAACATAAGGCGGCCACGCCCGCGCCTGTGCCAAATTCGCAAATATGGTGCGGCTTTGATGGCGCAAGGCTGGCAGCCAACAACACCGCATCATGGCCACTGCGAAAGCCCTGTTTGGGCTGTTGGGCAATGATACGTCCACCCAAAAATTTATCTGTGCTTGTTGCTGGCATTATTTTACTCTCTAAATAGCTTGACCTTACTGGCTTAAGCCGCTTATTCAAGGGTAGGAGAATGCTTTGGCTGAAATTATTCCACTTGGTGATACGGCGCGAGTGCCCCCAGATAGGTTAGCCGATGACGCGCTGGCTAAATTGCAAGCGGCATTTGCTGATGAGCTGGCCGCTGTTGAGCAACATATTGCGACTCACATGGATTCGGTGACGGAGATAATTCCACAAATCACCAGCCATATTGTCGGCGCGGGCGGCAAAAGACTGCGCCCCCTGCTCACACTAAGCGCGGCGCGCTTGCTGGATTATCGCGGGGCGCATCACATTACATTGGCGGCGGCGGTTGAGTTTATGCACACCGCAACTTTGCTACATGATGATGTGGTTGATGATAGCGATATGCGGCGCGGCCAGCCCACTGTGCGCCAATTATGGGGCAATCCAGCCAGCGTGTTGGTGGGCGATTTTTTGCTAGGGCAGGCGTTTCGTATGATGGTGAGTGCCGAAAATCTATCGGCACTTGATATTTTGTCCAAAGCCGCCGCCATTATTGCCGAAGGCGAGATGATGCAACTTACCGCCCTCAACAATACGCAAATGACCGAAGACAGCTATATGAAAATTATTGAAGCCAAAACTGCCGCTTTATTTGCCGCCGCCACCGAGATTGGCGGCGTGATTGCCCAAGCCGACACAACCAACATTAAAGCTTTATATGCTTATGGGCGCAATCTTGGCATTGCTTTTCAACTGGTTGATGATGTGCTGGATTATGGCGGCATTGGCCACAAATTGGGCAAAAATATAGGCGAAGATTTTACCGAAGGCAAAGTGACCCTGCCAGTTATTTTGGCGGTGCATCGCGGCAATAAAACCCAGCGCGATTTTTGGCGCGAGGCGATGAGCCGCCCACAAAATGGCGAAAATAATGAGGCGCAATTTGAGCAAGCCCTGCAGTTGCTGAAGCAAAATAATGCCCTCAAAGACACCATAATCCGCGCCGTGCATTATGGCGACCGCGCCAAAGATGCCATTGGCCTATTTGAAAATAGCCAGACGCGCACCCAGCTGATTGAGCTGGCCGATTTTTGCACCAATCGGGCTTATTGACTGCCCATTAACGCACCAAATGCCGCCCAATCTTGCGGGCGGGCGCGGCGATAATCATCCAACGCCACCGCACCATACCCTTTTTCAAATAAAGCAAAACAGCTTGCGCCACTGCCACTCATCGCCGCATAAAGGCACTTAGGCAGTGCCGCCAAATTTTCGCAACAAAGCGCGATTTCTGGCACCAACGCACTGGCTGTAGGGGTTAAATCATTGCCTTGTGTTTTAAGATAATCAACCAAATCCGCCAATGTGGAAAAATCAGGCGGCGGCACGATTTTTAATTTTTTCTCTGATGTTTGCTCTAATGTTTTTTGGGCTTCAAACCGCGCAAATACCGCAGCCGTCTCCAATGGCCGCTGCGGATTAACCAGCAAAATATCGGCAGGGGGCAAATAATGCGGAGTTAATTTATCGCCAATGCCGCGCATAAAGTGTGGCTGGCGCGTCAAACAGACCGCAATATCTGCGCCAAGTGGGGCGGCCAATTTTTGCAATGTTGCGGGCGGCAATTTTAGCTCAAAAAGCTGATTTAAGCCAAGCAAACACGCCGCCGCATCAGCCGAGCCACCGCCCAGCCCGCCCGCAATGGGCAAATTTTTTTGCAGCACCATCGCCACAGGCAAAACCGCCCGCACATAATTTTGCATGGCTTTATGCGCCCGCCACACCAAATTATCTGCCGTTT
>JBPCVS010000047.1:0-6770 GCA_051010295.1 Parvibaculales bacterium
CAAAAAAACCAGCCTGTTGCGCGGACGCACGCAAATCAATTTGTTTTTTGAAAATTCCACCCGCACCCAAAGCTCTTTTGAGCTGGCGGGCAAAAGGCTGGGCGCAGATGTGATGAATATGAACACCACCAGCTCTTCAGTAAATAAAGGCGAGACTTTGCTAGACACCGCCGCCACCCTAAACGCCATGAACCCCGATTTGCTGGTGGTGCGGCATGGCGATAGTGGCGGTGTGGCTTTGCTGGCGCAAAAACTGTCTTGTGCGGTGCTGAATGCTGGCGATGGCGCGCATGAACACCCCACCCAAGCTTTGTTGGACGCGCTGACAATGCGCCGCCATTTGAAAAAACTGCAAGGCTTGCAGGTGGCGATTTGTGGCGATATTGCCCATTCGCGGGTGGCGCGGAGCAATTTATTATTGCTTAATAAAATGGGCGCGATTGTGCATCTTATCGGGCCGCGCACCTTGTTGCCTGCCAATGCCGAAAGGCTGGGGGCGCGGGTTTTCACCTCTATGCGCGAGGGGCTGAAAGGCTGCGATATTGTGATGATGTTGCGCCTACAAAATGAACGCATGACTGGTAGCTTGGTGCCATCGGTGCGCGAATATTATCACCTCTATGGCCTTGACCGCGAAAAATTGGCATGGGCCAAAGATGGCGCGTTGGTGATGCACCCTGGCCCGATGAATCGCGGGGTGGAGATTGATAGCGGCATCGCCGATGACCCCGCCATTAGCTTGATTGCCGAACAGGTGGAAATGGGCGTGGCCGTGCGCATGGCCGTGCTGGAAGCATTGGCCGCCAATCTGCCCAATATAGTGGGAGACCCAGATGCCTGAGATGCCTAATGAGATAGCTTATGTTAATGCGCGGTTGCTATGCCCCGCCAATGGGCTAGATACTATCGGTAGCCTTGTGGTGCGCGATGGCAAAATCGCCGACTTGGGGACTGATATAAAAATAGCGGCGGATATAAAACAGATAGATTGCAAAGGGCTTGCGCTGATGCCGGGTTTGGTGGATATGCAGGTTTTTACTGGCGAGCCGGGCGAAGAGCACCGCGAAACTTTGGCCAGTGTTTCCGTTGCCGCCGCCGCAGGGGGCGTAACCCATATTGTGACCATGCCCAACACCCAGCCCACCATTGACGATGCCGCTTTGGTTGATTTTATCCGCCGCCGCGCACGTGGCACCGCGCAGGTGCATATTTATCCAATGGCCGCCATTACCAAAAATTGCGCGGGCGACACCCTCACCGAATTTGGTCTGCTGGCCGAAGCGGGGGCTGTTGCCTTTACCGATGGCGACCGCGCCGTGATGAGCGCGCTAACCATGCGCCACGCGCTGGCCTATGCCGCCAATTTTGACGCTTTGATTATGCAACATGCGATGGATGCCGATTTGCAAAGCGCGGGTGTGATGCACGAAGGCGAGCTGGCCACGCGGCTGGGGCTGACGGGTATTCCAGTGGCGGCTGAAACCACCATTATTGACCGCGATTTGCGGCTGGTGGCACTCACTGGGGCGCGTTATCATATTGCCCAACTTTCATCTGCCGACAGCGTGGATGCGGTGCGCCGCGCCAAAGCCGATGGCCAGCGCGTAACCTGCTCAGTGTCGGCCACGCATCTTATGTTGAATGAAAATGATGTGGAAAATTATCGCACATTCGCCAAATTGAGCCCGCCTTTGCGAAGCGAACAAGACCGACTGGCATTGCTGGATGGGCTGGCTGATGGCACTATTGATGTGGTTGTTTCTGGCCATAACCCGCAAGATGTAGAAGCCAAAAGACAACCCTTTGCGCAAGCCGCCTATGGCACAGTGGGGGTGGAAACATTATTGGCTAATTTGTTGACTCTATACCATAATGGTAGCCATGATTTGCTCAAACTATTGGCAACTGTTACATGTCAGCCCGCCGATATTCTCAATCTGGCTGCTGGTCGCTTAGAAATTGGCCGCACCGCCGATTTTGTTTTGGTTAATTTAGACACGCCTTGGGTGGTGGATGCTGATAAATTGCGCTCAAAATCGCAGAATGCCGCCATTGAAGGACGACAGGTGCAAGGCATGGTGCAATCATGCTATGTTGCAGGCGAAGTCGTTTTTCAACATAATAATAATTAGGGGAACATTATGGACATTAATTTTGATATATTTACATTATTCGCGGTGATTGCTGGCTATTTGCTTGGCTCAATTCCGTTCGGGTTTTTGCTCATGCGGGTTTTTGGGCATGGCGATATTCGCACCACAGGCTCAGGCAATATTGGCGCAACCAATGTGTTACGCAACGGCCAGCGCATGCTGGCTTTGCTCACCCTCATTTTAGACGCGGCCAAAGGCATAATCGCAATTCAAGTGGCGTTGGAGCTGGGTGGCGCAAGTGCCATTTATCCTGCTGCTTTGGCGTGTTTTTTGGGGCATTTATTTCCGTTTTGGCTGGGCTTTAAGGGCGGCAAGGGCATCGCCACTTTTCTAGGGTTAATTGTGATGCTCTCACCCCTGACAGGCATTTTGTTTATGCTCTGCTGGCTGATATTGGCGGGCATTTTTCGCTATGCATCACTTGCGTCATTATTGAGCATATTACTAAGCCTTATTATACTGGCCGTATTGGGCGAAACACCGACACTTTATGTGGTGCTGGCCATAACGCTATTGACATTTTATGCCCATCGGCAAAATATCGTGCGCTTGTTCAATGGCACAGAAAATTCAATCGGCCAAAACAGCTAGGGCAATCAAAATGGGGATGGCGATGACACATTGTGACGACATTATGTGGAAAATTGAGTGACGATATACTGATGAATCTGCGGCTGGCACGCACCGAGCAGGTGGGTCCCGTAACCTATCAACGGTTGATGCAGGTCTATGGCAGTGCCGAGGCCGCCTTAGATGCTTTGCCCGAATTGGCCAAGCGCGGCGGACGGCGCAATCGCCTCAAACCTATGAGCGTGGCTGATGCCACCAAAGAACTGGCCGCCACCCAAAAACATGGCGGCACTTATCTTGTTTGGGGCCAACCGCCCTACCCGCCGCATCTGGCCGCTTTGCCTGATGCACCACCAGTGCTTGGGGCTTTTGGCCATGTGCATTTGCTTGACCGCGATAGTGTCGCACTGGTCGGCTCGCGCAATGCTTCGGTGGCGGGCATGCGGCTGGCCCACATGCTGGCCGAAGGGCTGAGCCAACGGCAATATATTATTACCTCAGGTTTAGCGCGTGGCATTGATAGCGCAGCCCATAAAGCCAGCCTTGAAACAGGCACCATTGCTGTGCTGGGCAATGGCATCAATCATTTTTATCCGAAAGAAAATGAAGAGCTGCAAAATCGCGTCTTACAACAGGGCCTTATATTGTGTGAAAATCCGCCCGATATGCCGCCCCAAGCAGCATTATTCCCCCGCCGCAACCGCATTATTGCTGGCCTTTCGCTAGGCGTGATTGTGGTGGAGGCGGCGCGGCGTTCTGGCTCGCTTATCACGGCTCAACTAGCAGGCGAGTATGGCCGCGAAGTGATGGCGGTGCCGGGCTCACCGCTTGATGCGCGGTGTTTGGGCAGTAATAATCTTATCCGCGATGGGGCAACATTGGTAGAAAATGTTGATGATGTGCTGAATGTGCTTTCAGCCTATGGCAATATGCAAACCAATTATCGTGATATGACACCCAACAAAACGCCACCGCCTGACATTTCCCCCGACCAGCGCGACCAAATTGTTGCATCTATGGGCACTGTGCCAGTGACGATTGATGATATTGTCCAAAGCAGTGGGGCATCTGTGCCGCAAGTTGCGCTGGTTATTTTGGAGCTTGAATTAGCCGGACGGCTGACACAAGAAGCGGGCGGTTTGCTAAGTTTGGCACAATAGTCAATAAGGCGGCAATAGACGGCAATTTGACAAAAGCCGCTATTTCGCCCATATCATGCGCCCATAGGCACAGAGGTATAAAATGGATCTTGTTATTGTTGAATCCCCCGCTAAGGCGAAAACCATAAATAAATATCTCGGAGCAGATTATAAGGTTCTGGCTTCGGTTGGCCATGTGCGCGATTTGCCAGAGCGTGATGGTTCGGTTGACCCCGACCATGATTTTGCAATGAATTGGGAAGAACAAGGCGGGGCGCAAAAGCCGCTAACCGAGATTGCCAAAGCCATTAAACAGGCCGACCGACTGGTGCTGGCCACCGACCCCGACCGCGAAGGCGAAGCCATTAGCTGGCATGTGCTAGAAGTGTTGCGCAACAAAAAACTGCTGAAAGACAAACCCATTAGCCGCGTTGTGTTTAATGCGATTACCCGCAATGCCGTGATGGAGGCGATGAAAAGCCCCCGCCAGATTGACCAAAAACTTGTTGATGCTTATCTGGCACGTCGTGCGCTTGATTATCTTGTTGGCTTTACTTTGTCGCCGGTTTTGTGGCGCAAATTGCCCGGTGCGCGCTCGGCAGGGCGCGTTCAATCGGTGGCGTTGCGGCTTATTTGTGAGCGCGAACAAGAGATAGAACAATTTAACGCGCAAGAATATTGGACAATCATTGCTGATTTTACGACCCCGAATAATGATATTTTACCAGCGCGGCTAGTGTTGCATCGCGGCCAAAAGCTGGATAAGTTTTCACTGGCCAATGAAGACGATGCAAAACAGGCACAAGCCGCTATTGCCGCCACCAATTTTCATGTAGAGGCGGTTGAAAACAAGCCGGGTGCGCGTAATCCAGCCGCGCCTTTTACCACCTCTACCCTACAGCAAGAAGCCGCCCGCAAGCTGGGCTTTAACGCTCGCCACACCATGCAAGTTGCCCAATCCTTATATCAAGGCATAGAGATTGAGGACGAAGAAACTGGGCTTATAACTTATATGCGAACCGATGGCACACAAATGGCACCAGAAGCCATTACGCAAACGCGGCGCGTGATTGAGCAAGATTTTGGCGAAGAATTTTTGCCTGACAAGGCGCGGATTTATGAAACCAAAGCCGCCAATGCCCAAGAAGCCCATGAAGCCATTCGTCCAACATCGCTGGCACGTCGCCCTGAGCAAATTGCCCGCGCCCTCAATGCCGACCAAGCCAAACTTTATAAACTTATTTGGAAGCGCACAATGGCCTCACAAATGGAAAGTGCGCGGGTGCAACGCACCACAATAACAATCACTGGCGGTGATGGCCAAACAGGGTTTCGCGCCAGTGGCACGGTCATCACTTTTGCTGGCTTTCTTAAACTTTATGAAGAAGGCGAAGATGACAAAGAAGAGCAAAAAGATGATGGCCCCATTTTGCCTATTGTGGCAAAAGACAATCCGCTCACTACCAAAAAAATTAACCCAGAACAGCATTTCACCGAGCCGCCGCCGCGCTATAGCGAGGCAACATTGGTCAAACGCATGGAAGAATTAGGCATTGGGCGGCCTTCTACCTATGCCAATGTTTTATCCGTCTTGCGCGACCGCGATTATGTTGTGATGGACCGCAAACGTTTTGTGCCACAAGATAAGGGACGGCTGGTGACGGCATTTTTGGAAAACTTTTTCAAAAATTATGTGGAATATGATTTTACCGCCGCGCTGGAGGCCGACCTTGATAAAATATCAGGCGGCGATTTGGACTATAAGGATGTGTTACACCGCTTCTGGAAAGATTTTCACCAAATTGTTGAACAAACGATGGAGCTGCGCAACACGCAAGTTCTTGACAAAATGAATGAGGTGATGGGGTCGTTTATTTTCAAAGATACTGGCAATGGCGACGACCCACGCGCCTGCCCCAAATGCTCTGATGGCCAGCTTAGCCTAAAAACTGGCCGCTATGGTGCTTTTGTTGGTTGCACGCGCTATCCCGATTGCCGCTTTACAAGACAATTTACGGGTGAGACAAGCACGCAAGGCGATGTTGAACGCATATTGGGGCAAGACCCCGCCACAAATTTAGATGTGCATGTAAAAGATGGGCGGTTTGGGCCTTATGTCCAATTAGGTGAAAGCGGTGAACAAGAAGAAAAACCCAAACGCGCCACCATTCCCAAAGGCAAAACCCCCGAAGAGATGACACTTGAATACGCGCTACAACTTTTGTCATTGCCACGCCAAATTGGTTTGCACCCCGAAACGGGAGCAGAAATTACCGCCGATATTGGCCGTTATGGGCCTTATATCAGAAGCGGCAAAGACTCCGCCAGTTTGGAAAATGTTGATGAGGTGTTTGACATTGGCGTTAATCGCGCTGTTATCGTGTTGGCCGAAAAAAAGGCCAATCCACAGCGCGGGCGCACCGCCAGCAATGTGATAAAAGAATTGGGCGAACACCCCGAAGATGGCAAAGCGGTGCGCGTGTTGGATGGCAAATTTGGCCCCTATGTAAAATATGAAAAAATAAATGCAACAATTCCTAAAGATGAAGCCCCTGAATCGCTTACATTAGAGCGCGGGCTGGAGCTTATTGTCGCCCGACAAAAACGTGGCGGAACCAGTGGTGGCCGAAAAAAACCGCGCAAAAAGGCCAGTAGCAAAAAGACCAGTAGCAAAAAATAAGGCAAATTGCGCCCGCGCTCAAATAGCGAAGCGGTAACGCAAACATAAGGCGCGCTCAAGCAGCAAAGCGGTAGCGCAGATATAAAGAGCGCTCAAGCAGCGAAGCGGTAGCGCAAACATAAGGAGCATTTGGTGACACTACCAACCCGCCAACAAATTCTTGATTTTATTGCCGATACACCGGGCAAAGTGGGCAAACGAGAAATTGCCCGCGCTTTTCAGATAAAT
>JBPCVS010000048.1:0-7027 GCA_051010295.1 Parvibaculales bacterium
CGGCTTAATGATAATGCCGAATTTCAAAAACGCGAGACTGAGTTTCGCACCAATCGCAATCGGCAGGCGGCTTTGTTGAAAAAAGTGCGCGCTGATATTGCCCGCGAAGAAGCGCGGAGCGAAAGGTTGGAAAAACAATTTTCGGAAAATGAGTTGAAATTGGCCGAACTGGAAGGTCTGCTTAATGAGCGGCTTGGTGTGTTTGGCGAATTATTCGGGATTGTGCGCCAAGTGGCGGGCGAAACCCGTGCCCAAATTGATGAAAGCGTGATTTCTGGTGAAATAAAAGACCGCAGTGCGCCTTTGGCGGCACTGGCCAAAACCAAAGGGTTGCCAGAAATGGAGCAGTTGGAATATCTGTGGTTTGCCATGCAACAAGAAATGACAGCACAAGGAGAAGTGAAACGCTTTATGGGTGAGGTGGTCAATTTAGATGGGTCTTTGCGCCAAGCTGAGATTTTGCGCGTGGGGCCTTTTACGGCTTTGTCGGATGGTGAATTTGTGCGCTATGCGGGCGATAATCGCTTTGCCGATTTAGGCCGCCAACCGCCTGCCCGTTTTAGAGATGCCGCCGATGATTTGCTTGATGGTGAAGCAGGTGAGCTGGTGGCCGCCCCTGTTGACCCATCACGTGGCGCGATTTTGAACCTCTTTTTGCAAATGCCAACATTGGGCGAGCGTATCAATCAGGGTGGTCTGGTTGGTTATGTTATTATTCTGCTAGGCGTGTTTGGCGTTGGGGTGGCGATTGAACGCATTGTGCGCCTTACACAAACTGCACGTGCTGTCAAAGCGCAACTCGGTGCGGGGCAAGTTTCAGGCGATACAACAACACCATTGGCGCGTGTTTGGGCGGCTTATGAGGCCAATAAAAAAACCGATGTTGAGACACTTGAACTCAAACTTGATGATGCGATTTTGAAAGAAATGCCAGAATTGGAAAAATATCTGGCGATGTTGCGTTTGCTCTCTGGCGTGGCACCGCTTATGGGCTTGTTGGGCACGGTAACAGGTATGATTTTGACCTTTCAGGCCATTACTTTGTTCGGCACAGGCGACCCCAAATTGATGGCTGGCGGCATTTCTCAAGCACTTGTTACCACCGTGTTGGGGCTGGTTGTCGCCATTCCGATTTTGCTATTGCATGCCGCCGCCGCTGCGCGTTCGCGTGAGATTGTGCAAATTTTGGAGGAGCAAGCAACAGGCATGATAGCGGCTCATGCCGAGAAACAATAGCGAGGCGAAGCAATGTCTGTTGGCGACATTATCTGGATGTTTATAAACCCTTTTGAGGCGGTGCGCGGGGTTCGGGATTTTCTTGAGTTGGGCGGCGATGTATTGGTGGTGATAATGATTGCCACTTTGATATTGTGGGCGATGATTTATGAACGTTATAGTTTCTTCCGCAACGATTTCAAAACACTGGTGCAACAACGATTATCTGAATGGCAGGCGCGTAACGAACATAAAAGCTGGACGGCACACCGCATCCGCGAAATGATAATTTCTGATGCGCGTATTAAGGCCACCGCCAATTTATCTTATATTAAAGTGTTGGTTGCCTTAGCCCCTTTTTTGGGATTGCTGGGCACGGTAACGGGCATGGTGGAAGTGTTTGATGTGATGGCTATCACTGGCTCAGGCAATGCTCGCGCTATGGCAACTGGCATATCCAAAGCCACATTGCCGACAATGACGGGTATGGTGGTGGCCTTGTCTGGCCTGTTTTTTGTGTCTAGCCTAGAGCGCAAAGCGGAGAGATCGGTGGAAGAATTGGAAGATAAATTGGTGCTGGCTGACTAAAGTTGATAAAATGGGGCTATAGGAGCAAATTATGCGACGCAGACGAATAAAGCAGGAAGAAGATACAGCGATTGATATGACGCCTATGCTGGACATTGTGTTTATCATGCTTATCTTTTTTATTGTGACCGCGACTTTTGTGAAGGAAAGCGGCATTGATGTAACGCGCCCCGATGCGGAAACGGCGGTGAAGCAGTCGCGGGTTGGCATTTTGATTGCCATCAACGAACATAGCGAAGTTTGGATTAACCGACGGCAGGTTGATTTGGCGGCGGTGCGCGCTAATATTGAGCGTCTGCATGCAGAAAACCCGCAAGGCGGTGCGGTGATACAGGCCGATAAAAAAGCCGAAACGGGTGTTTTGGTAGAAATTATGGACCAAGTGCGGCTGGCTGGTGTGTCGGCCATATCTATTGCGGCTGAGGAAAAATGAACCTATCTGTTGTGCCATCACGTTATTTGACGGCTGTCGGGTTGGCGGCGGTGACGACGATGGCGTTGTTTTTGACAATGAAAGTGCTGATTACTGGACGCGATTATCAGATTGAGGACGAATTGGCCAGTTTGGGCATTGATTTTGTGCGCGTTGAACGCGAAGAAGATGTGAACACTAAAAATCGTGCGCCCAAACGCCCAAGCCAAACCCAGCCCGATGAACCGCCGCCCCCGCCAAAGCTTGAACAAACCAGCCGTCCCAATGTTGACAAAGCCTCTATGAGTACTGATTTTAGCCAGTTTGGTTTGGCTGGAATGAATTTGAACGCGCCCGTTGATGGCGATGCGCTTGCCATTGTGCGCGTGTTGCCGCGCTATCCAAGCCGTGCTTTGTCGCGGGGGGTGGAAGGTTGGGTGTTGCTGGAATTTGCCATTAGCAAATTAGGCCAAGCGATTGACCCAATTGTGGTGGATGCTGACCCGCCTAACACATTTAATCGTTCCGCCTTAAATGCTGTGAGAAAATGGAAATATCGCCCAATGATTGAAGATGGCCAACCCGCTATCCGACATGGTGTGCGCCAGATTATTAGTTTTGAGATTGCCGAATGAGATATTTAATTTTTACCGTGATTATTTCTTTATTATTTGTGCCAGTGGTGTTGCCGAACTGGCATGCCGCAGGCGCGCAAAAAAAAGAAAAGCCAAGAAAACCTAAAACGCGACGTTCTGAAGTGTTGAGCAAACAAGCTTTCCAAAAAGTTGAACAAGCGCAGAATTTAATGTCCGAAGAAAAATATGATGCGGCACGGGTTCCGCTTCAGGCTGTTATTGATGGTGAAAAATATAAACCCTATGAAAAAGCTGTCGCGTTGCAAACAATGGGTTTTGCCTATGCGGGGCAAGGCGATTATCGCCAAACGCGCAGATTTTTTGAGCGCGCCATTGCAACAGGTGATTTGCCGCCGCGTGTGGTGAATGATTTGACCTATAATTTGGCGCAATTAAGCCTTGCCGATGATGATGCGCCAGCGGCTTTGCGATTGTTAGAAAAATGGATGGCGATGATTGACAATGAGCCAAGTGGCGATGCTTTCGCGCTTAAGGCGCAAATTCATTTGGTGATGGAGGATTTGCCACCTGCTGAACAGGCTATCCGCAAAGCGATTAGCAAATCCGAAGCACCCAAACAAACTTGGGTGCGGATTTTGTTGTCGGTATTGTTACAGCAAGACCGCTATAGCGAGGCGCGCCCTGTGTTAGAAAATGCGGTGTCGCGCTGGCCGAATGTTAAAACTTTTTGGAAGCAATTAACGGCAATTTATTATGAGGCGAATGAAGAAAAACTAGCTTTTGTGGCGCAACAAGCGATGTTTGTGCAGAATATGTTGGCGACTTCAAAAGAACTATCCACGATGGCGCAACTTTATCTTTATCACAATGTGCCGATTAAGGCGGCGTTGATTTTGCAGACGGGTTTGGATGATGGTAGCATTGAAAAAACCGAGAAAAATTATGAATTGCTGGCGCAATCTTATATGCATGCGCGGGAGTGGAAAAAATCTGTGCCGCCGCTAATGAAAGCTGCTGAGAAATCGGAAAAAGGAAAGCATTATCGGCAGTTAGGGCAAAGCTATTTGCAAGATGAAGAATGGAGCAAAGCCTCTTCTGCATTTGAAAAAGCACTTGAAAAAGGTGGGCTGAAAGATGAGGCCGATAGTTGGTTGTTGTTGGGCATAACCCGCACAAGGCTAGAAAAATATGAAGATGCGATTAAAGCATTTCGTAAAGCCGGCGAAGATGATGATGTTGCCAAAGATGCTTATCGCTGGATTCGCTCTATTGAACGCCGCTTGGCGGCGCAAAAAGCCAAAAGCTAAAACTGGTTATGGGCGCAGAATTTCTGGCCCCATAAGCGCATTGGGCAAGCTGGTAGAAAGCAACGGGATATAGGTTACCAATATCAGAAAAATGAATAATATCGCCATCCACGGCATGGCCGCTTTGGTGACGCGGATAAGTGACATGCCACTCACGCTGGAAGTGACAAATAAATTAAGCCCAATGGGTGGGGTTATCATGCCGATTTCCATATTGACAACCATAATGATACCCAGATGAATTGGGTCAATGCCTAGCTCAAGTGCGATTGGCAACACCACTGGTGCGACAATCAACAACAGACCAGAGGGTTCCATAAATTGACCACCCAATAGCAACAGCAAATTAACAATAATAAGGAACATCCACCAATTTAGCCCCACCCCCAACATGGTTTCGGTTATCATTTGTGGTATGCGCTCGGTCGTTAGCACATGGGCAAACAGCAACGCATTGGCGATGATAAACATCAGCATAATAATAGTGCGGGCGGCATCTATCACAATTTTATGGTTGTCGCGATGGATAAAACTTATCGGCAGCGCAAGCAATAGGCCCAAAATGTTGCGGTAAAGGCTTTGTATCCATGTCTCATTCGCCTTGCGCCATTTTGTATGCGCCATCGGCCCAATATCGCGATACACCAAATTAGATACTAAAAACGCATAAACTGCCGCCACTGCGGCGGCTTCGGTGGGGGTAAAAATGCCGCCATAAATACCGCCAAGAATAATGACAATCAGAAATAGCCCCCAACTGGCGGATAGGAACGAGTCGCGAATTTCGGCCCAACCTTGAAAAGGCTGGGCGGGCAGTTTTTTGATGCGTGCAACAATATAAATGCCTGTCATCAACATAAATCCAGCAATCAAGCCGGGAATAATGCCAGCTAAAAACATGCGCCCAACCGAAACATCGGTGGCAACGGCATAAACCACCATCACAATAGAGGGCGGAATGAGGATGCCGAGTGTGCCTGCATTGGCAATGATGCCTGCCGCAAACTCTTTGCTATATCCAGCTTTGACCATGCCGCCAATGACGATGCTACCAATGGCTACCACAGTGGCTGGCGATGACCCCGACAAGGCGGAAAAAATCATACAGGCAAAAACGCTTGCCATTGCCAAGCCGCCGCGAAATTGGCCGACTGTTGCAATGGCAAAGCGCACAATGCGCTGTGCCACGCCGCCCGTTGCCATAAAATAGGAGGACAGAATAAAAAACGGAATGGCCAGCAATGTGTAATGTTGGGTGGCTTCAAAAAATTTGAGCGCGATTGACGATATGGAGTCATCACCGAAAAAGAAAATATATAAAGTAGATGAAAGCCCCAGCGCGACACCAATGGGTGTGCCAATGGCTATCAAAAATAAAACAAGGGCAAAAAGCAGGGCGGCTTCCATTAAGATGCGTCCTCATTTGTGGGTGTTTGGTTTTCATGTGTAGCGATAATGCTGGTGCGCTTGCCTGTGGCTATGGCATAACCCGCTTGCAAACACCGAATGATAAAAAGCACTAGAGAGATGGGTAGAATAATATAGGCGAGCCACCTTTGCACGGGCAAATCTTCCAATTCCAGCCCGAAGCGATATATTTTGCTGACATAATCAAAAGCTCCGCCTTTGGGTGGTGTGTTTGAGAGTGCCGCTATCCAAGAACTATCAAACAAAATGGCCGCCCAAAATATGCAACAAAAAGTTGCAAATAAGCTGGTGCGGCGAAACCATGCGCTTGGCAATAGGGCGGTGGCATCAACGCCCAAATGTGCATTGACGCGGATGCCATAAGACATGCCGAATAAAATCATCCACGCAAATAGTAAGCCCGTGATTTCCAGTGCGCCATGCCAGCCAGAATTGAACAAATAACGCGCCACCACTTGAGAAAAAGCAATCAGCACCATCGCTACAAGCAATAAAGCCAATGTGATTTCCTCAAATTTATCAATATATGCGTTTAGTTTTTTCATTTTTCTATGGTTGATTGGCGCGTAAAGCGGCCTGAATAACATCTTCCCCGACATCATGGCGAAACGTATTCCAAACAGGTTGCATAGCGGCCACCCACGCATCGCGCTGGTTTTGGGTTAATTCAATAATTTTACCGCCCGCTTTTTTGATATTAGATTTGGCCTGCCGATTGGTTGTGGCGGCTTTGGTGCGTGCTTCGTGCGTCACTTCAGATAGAATTTTTTCTAATTGCTGGCGGGTTTGGGGTTTTAACCCGTTCCAAAAATCGCTTGAGGTGACAACGCCATAAGTCAAAATGCCATGATTGGTTTCGGTGATGGCCGATTGCACCTCAAAGAATTTTTTGGTGAATATGTTGGAATAAGTGTTTTCCTGCCCATCTACAACGCCAGTTTGCAATGCGCCATAAACTTCCTTAAAGGCCAGTTTTTGCGGCGAGGCATCAAGTGCTTGATATTGGCGTTTCAAAACTTCTGAACTCATAATACGAAATTTTAGATTGGCGGCATCGGCGGGCAGGCGCAAATCGCGGTCGGCAGAAATTTGTTTCATGCCATTTGGCCAATAGCTGAGCATAAGCAACCCTCTATCTTCAATAGAACGCGCCAAAACTTCTCCGTTTTGGCTGTCTTGAAAGCGATAGACGGCTTGGGCATTATCAAACAAAAAGGGGAAGTCAAAAATGCGAAATTTTTTGGTGTATTTTTCCATTTTGGAAAGCGAGGGCGCGGCCATTTGCACATCACCCAATAACATGGCTTCCAGCACTTTATTGTCATCATAAAGGGTTGAGCTGGGATAGACCTCAACACAGATGCGGCCATTCATTTCTTTGTTCACGCGGTGCGCGAAAGCATTGGCGGCATCACCTTTGGGGTGGCCAGTTTTTGCCACGACATGAGAAAATTTGATGCGCGTTTCGCCCTTTTCACATT
>JBPCVS010000049.1:0-5417 GCA_051010295.1 Parvibaculales bacterium
GCAACTTACCGCCCTCAACAATACGCAAATGACCGAAGACAGCTATATGAAAATTATTGAAGCCAAAACTGCCGCTTTATTTGCCGCCGCCACCGAGATTGGCGGCGTGATTGCCCAAGCCGACACCGCCAACATTAAAGCTTTATATGCTTATGGGCGCAATCTTGGCATTGCTTTTCAACTGGTTGATGATGTGCTGGATTATGGCGGCATTGGCCACAAATTGGGCAAAAATACAGGTGAAGATTTTACCGAAGGCAAAGTGACCCTGCCCGTTATTTTGGCGGTGCATCGCGGCAATAAAACCCAGCGCGATTTTTGGCGTGAGGCGATGAGCCGCCCACAAAATGGAGAAAATAATGAGGCGCAATTTGAGCAAGCCCTGCAGTTGCTGAAGCAAAATAATGCCCTCAAAGACACCATAATCCGTGCCGTGCATTATGGCGACCGCGCCAAAGATGCCATTGGCCTATTTGAAAATAGCCAGACGCGCACCCAGCTGATTGAGCTGGCCGATTTTTGCACCAATCGGGCTTATTGACTGCCCATTAACGCGCCCATTAATTCCCCATGTGCCGCCCAATCTTGCGGGCGGGCGCGGCGATAGGTATCCAACGCCACCGCACCATACCCTTTTTCAAATAAAGCAAAACAGCTTGCGCCACTGCCACTCATCGCCGCATAAAGGCACTTAGGCAGTGCCGCCAAATTTTCTAGGCAAAGCGCGATTTCTGGCACCAACGCACTGGCCGCAGGGGTTAAATCATTGCCCTGTGTTTTAAGATAATCAACCAAATCCGCCAATGCAGAAAAATTAGGCGGCGGCACGATTTTTAATTTTTCCTCTGATGTTTTTTGGGCTTCAAACCGCGCAAATACCGCAGCCGTCTCCAATGGCCGCTGCGGATTAACCAGCAAAATATCGGCAGGGGGCAAATGATGCGGGGTTAATTTATCGCCAATGCCGCGCATAAAATGTGGCTGGCGCGTCAAACACACAGCAATATCTGCGCCAAGTGGGGCGGCCAATTTTTGCAATGTTGCGGGGGGCAATTTTAGCTCAAAAAGCTGATTTAAGCCAAGCAAACACGCCGCCGCATCAGCCGAGCCACCGCCCAGCCCGCCCGCAATGGGCAAATTTTTTTGCAGCACCATCGCCACAGGCAAAGCCGCCCCCACATAATTTTGCATGGCTTTATGCGCCCGCCACACCAAATTATCTGCCGTTTTTATGGCAGCATTTTCTGGCCCTAAATTTTTTGGCCGCAACTGCAAAGAGGGGGTTTCTGCTTTTTCTAAATCAAGCTGGTCGGCAATGCTGGCAAAGCCAACCAGACTGGCAATCTCGTGATAATTTTTTGCATTTTCTGCGCCTACGCGTAAGCTCAGATTGATTTTGGCTGGTGCCGATAAAGACAGATGCGCGCCCATCAAATGGCGGTGCCATCTGACAAATTTGGCACGATTATAGTGGGTGGCGCGATAAGGCCTTTAATCAATTTTTGCTCTATGGCGTGGTGGTTTTTTCCCTCTGGATTAAACCCCAATGCTTTGCGCCATTGATAACGCGCCTCAACTTTGCGCCCCAACCGCCACAACACATCGCCCAAATGATCGGTAATGATGGGGTCAACTGGCTCTAGCCGCGTGGCGCGTTCCAGATAAATAAGGGCTTGTTCATATTGGCCAAGCCGATAATAAGCCCAGCCCAGACTATCAACAAATGAACCATTATCTGGCCGTTTTTTTACTGCCTGTTTGATAATTTTAAGCCCATTATGCAAATAAATGCCCCTATCAACCCAGCTATAGCCTAGATAGTTCAACACATGGGGTTCATCACCCGACAAAATGCGCGCTTTTTGTAAATCGCGCTCGGCACGTGGCCAGTTGCCCAACTGCTCACGCACCATACCCCGCGAAAAATAAATATGCCAAAACCTGTTATCATCCTCGTCTATCATGGCAATCGCGCCATCATAGGCTTTTTCAGCTTCGGCAAAACGTGCATTAAAGCGATACACATCGCCCAACGCCACCAGCACCTCGCGATTATTCGGGTGCGCCGCAAATATATTTGACAAAATCGCAATGGCCATTTCCGCATTGCCCATTTGGTTTAAGGTGCTGGCGCGGGCTAACTGCGCTTTTACAAATAAGGGCGAATTTTCGCCGATACGCGCATACCAATTTTGTGCCGCCTTCCAGCTTTGTTGTTGTTCGTGCAAAGTGGCGATTTGATAAATGACTTGCATATTAGATGGGTCAAGATAATGCGCGATATGCGTATAAGCCAAGCCCAACTGATTGCGTTTTTCGTGCATCATGGCTTCGCCAAGCAGTTGAAATAATTGGGTGAGCCCCAGCATTGGGTCGCGGCTTGGTGGCTTGGAAGAATTGCTCAAAAGCTGGCGCGCCCTCAGCACTGTCGGATGCGGTGCATGTGTCAAATTATAATAATCATAGATTTTTTTGGCCAGCGCAATATCGCTTTGCCGATGCAAAAAATCACCATAAGCCAAAGTGAAAACAAGATAGCGCATACCACCTGCGCGCACGCCTTGGCGATATAGCTGTGCGGCCTTTTGTGTATTCCCCATCAGCTCTGCCCCATGCGCGGCCTGCATAAAACTCACAAAAGGCAACGCGGTTGCTTGTGCCAATGTGTCAATCGCCTTGCTATAAGCACCGCGCTCATTTTGGGCAAAATCCAGCCAAAGGCGGATATTGGACTCCAATAAATCGCTCATCGGGCTTGGCCTTAGCCTATTAAGATGGGCACGCGCACCATCAAAATCGCCATTTTTGAAAGCCGCCAACGCCAATAAAGTTAGGGCGCGAGCATTATTTTTTTCATAATTCAGCAAAGATTGTGCCGATGAGAGGGCGGCAGCCATCTGGCCGCTCACCAAATGGGCGCGCATGGCCTCGCGCAACACTTGTTTATTGCGCGGATTTTCACGCCGCGCTTCGTCATAATACCGCCCAGCACTGGTATAATCCTTGTTCAAATCAGCTTGATAGGCGGCCAAAAATGACCCAGCGGCACTGCTCTCAAGCCTATATTCCGACTGGCGGATAACATAAATGCCTAGCCCTATTGTTAGAACAATCAGCCCCAACCCTATCAGAATAATCTTTCGCCACCACATAGAGTCTCTTTCTACATATTCGGATAGGTTGGCCCGCCGCCGCCTTCTGGCACCACCCAATTTATATTTTGGCTTGGGTCTTTAATGTCGCAGGTTTTGCAATGCACACAATTTTGCGCATTGATTTGCAGACGCGGATTGCCCTCTTCGGCGCCAATAATCTCATACACACCTGCTGGACAATAATTTTGCGCGGGCTCATCATAAAGCGGCAAATTAACCTCAATCGGCACTTTATCATCTATCAACGTCAAATGTTCGGGCTGGTCTTCGGCATGATTGGTGGCCGATAAAAACACCGAAGATAATTTATCAAATGACACCACGCCATCGGGTTTGGGATAGTCAATTTTTTGACATTCCGCCGCTTTTTTCAATGTCGCATAATCGGGCTTGCCATGACTTAATGTAAAGGGAAGGCCAATGCGTAAAGTGCGCATCCACATTTCCACCCCGCCCAACAAAGTGCCAAGAAAATTGCCAAATTTTGACAAAAGCGGTTTTACATTGCGTACCATTTTTAATTCTTTGGCCACGCGGCTTGTATTATAAGCCTGTTGATAGGCTTCCAATGTGTCATGGGCGCGATTTTGCGCCAGCGCATCAAGGCAAGCCTGTGCCGCCATCATGCCCGTTTCCATCGCATTATGACTGCCTTTAATGCGCGGCACATTAACAAAACCCGCCGCACAACCAATCAACGCACCGCCTGCGAAAGCCAGCTGCGGCACAGATTGATAGCCGCCTTCGGTGATGGCACGTGCGCCATAAGAAACGCGCTTGCCGCCTTCTAGATATTTGCGAATGGCGGGGTGCATTTTGAACCGCTGAAATTCATCATAGGGCGATAAATAGGGGTTTTGATAATTGAGATGCGTCACAAAACCGATGGAAACAAAATTATCGCCAAAATGATACATCCAAGAACCGCCACCCGTTTTATTATCAAGCGGCCAGCCCAATGTGTGTTGCACATAACCCGGCTTGTGCTGGGCGGGGTCAATTTGCCACAGCTCCTTTATGCCTAGCCCATATTTTTGCACGTCGCATTCTTTATCCAAGCCAAATTGGGCGATGGCGGCTTTGGATAGCGAGCCACGCACCCCTTCGGCTAGCAAAGTATATTTGGCGTGTAGTTCCATGCCCGACTCCCAGCCTTCTTTTTTGTCGCCTGTTTTGGATACGCCCATATCGCCAGTGGCCACGCCGCGCACCGCACCACTTTCATTATACAGCAATTCGGCGGCGGCAAAGCCAGCATAGATTTCTACCCCCAAAGCTTCGGCTTGTTCGGCCAGCCAGCGCGTAACATTGCCAAGACTGGCAATATAATTGCCGTGATTTTTCATCAAAGGCGGCAACATTAAATTCGGCAGGGCAAAGGCACTGGTCGCGCTCAACACCAAAAAGCGGTCGGCTGTAACCTTGTTTTCAAGCGGTGCGCCAAGTGCCTCCCAATCGGGGAATAATTGATTGATGGCAATCGGGTCAATCACCGCGCCTGACAAAATATGCGCGCCGACTTCCGAGCCTTTTTCCAACACACAAACAGACACTTCCATATCGCGCTGTGCCGCGAGTTGCTTGAGCCGAATGGCCGCCGACAAACCCGCCGGCCCGGCCCCCACAATCAACACGTCATAATCCATCGCTTCGCGGGCTTCTGGTGCTAATGACCAGCCTTGCCGCGCATTAACTTGATTAACTGGCAAATCAGACATTTTTTCACTCCCAAATTGTTCCATTCACTCTTGCTTTATTTATAACATAATTGACGCATGGTGAAAGAAAAACGGATAATGACAGGGCTTGACTTAGCAAAAAAGAAAGAATGTGGCTGTAAAATGCTGTAAAAATCTGTGAAAGCATAGGCCAAAATCTAGCGATTGGGTTACTTCACAAATACATCAACGCAGTTTAGAATCTTACCCGAATTGAGAGTGATAGAGAGCAAAATGACACCAATGCCCCAAACGGCCACGCGCCCACAAATTATTGACAATATGCGACAGCATATTGAAGCGGGGTGTAACGATGTGCTGACCGAACAGCCGCGCAATCATTATGAGGTAGCAGATAAAACGCCAGATAAAGCGCCAGATAAATCACAAGAGGTCGCGCCTGCAGTAGCATTGGCACACCCCGCAGCGCAGAGCGATAATGCGACCGCACAAAATGCGCAAAAGCTGGCATCTGCCACCACAACGCTTGATGAATTGCAGGCGGCTTTGGCATCTTTTGAAGGGTGCGCCCTCAAGAAAACTG
>JBPCVS010000050.1:0-4250 GCA_051010295.1 Parvibaculales bacterium
GATTGGGTTAATAAAATTGCCGATAATTTCTTTTCGTTAAATAAAATTTACGATGCGGCCTTAGCCAGCAATCATTTGACGGGCTATGTGATGGATGGGTTGTGGATGCATGTCGGCACAAAGGCAGGCCGTGCCGAGGCAGAAAAAAATATGCGTGTTTAGAAAGTCAATTTATAGCCCGCCGATTATACCCTGTCCAATGTGGTTGTGATATAATCGGCCAATGCGTGATTCTGAACCGACACTTTATAGCATTGCTTCTGGTCAGCCTTTTTTGGTTTGTCTGGCCAAAACCCTGATTGATGAAGAGACGCGCCATGCTTTATTTGGGACGTGTGCGTTGGATGCGTTCACCTTGCTGGTGCCAACCCGCCGTGCTGCGCGTGAATTGTCGCAGATTTTTATTACCGAGATTTTGGATACCGCTTCCCAAAAAGAAAAAAGCAAAGAAATAACGGGTGGCGTGTTAATGCCGCATATCACCCCGATTGGCGATATTGATGAGGAGGCTTTTGCCACCGATATGTTGATAACACAAGGCATAGGGCTGGATTTGCCGCCAGAGATTGAGCCGCATGAACGCCATTTGCGGTTGTTGCGGCTGGTGCGTGCTTGGGCAGAAAAAATTGGCCAGCCGCTAGATGCCGTGCGCTTGGCGGGGCTGGCTTTTGAGTTGGAAGATTTTTTAGATGAGGTGCAAAATGAAAATGTTGATTTATCGCTATTGCCAAAACTTGTGCCGCATGAGCTGGCTGAGAATTGGCAAAAGACGCTTGAGTTTTTGGCCATTGTAACCAAAGCATGGCCAGAATTTTTGGCTGAGGAAGGCCATATTGACCGCACTGAGCGGCGCAATCGCATTTTGCGCACCCAAGCAAAAAATTGGGCGGTGCGCCCGCCCTCTGGCCCAGTGCTGGCGGCGGGCTCAACGGGTTCGCTTCCCGCTACCGCAGATTTGCTAAAAACTATCGCGCATTTGCCGCGTGGGGCGGTGGTGTTGTCGGGTTTTGATGGGGCGGGGGATGATGCGTTGTGGCGGGTGATTGAGAAAAGCCCGACCCATCCGCAATATATGCTGGCGCGATTATTAAACCATATTGGCGCACCGCGTGCTGGCGTGGGCGATTGGCCAATGCCAGATAGTCAGGCGAGTGAAAAAGCGCGCCAAAAAGCGAGAGTGGCATTGCTTAATCAGGCAATGATTCCCGCCGAACAAACTGGCCATTGGGCGCACAGCCGCATGGCGGCTGATGATTTGAAAAAAGCACTCAATGGGTTGAGTGTGCTTCACGCCCCCGACCAGCGCAGCGAGGCGGGCGCGATTGCGGTGGCTATGCGTGCCATGTTGGAAACCCCGCATGGAAAGGCGGCATTGGTTACCCGCGACCGCCAATTAGCGCGGCGCGTGGCGGCAGAATTAAAACGTTGGGATATTGTGGTTGATGATAGTGCAGGCCAGCCGCTTAATCACGCGCTGGCGGCCAATTTGGTGCGGCTGGTGCTGGCGGCGATTGCAGAAAATCTTGCGCCTGTGCCATTGTTGGCTTTGCTAAAACATCCTTTAGTGTGTTTGGGGCAGGCGCGTGGCCAGCATTTGGGCGTGGTGCGGGCGTTAGAAATTTTGGCACTGCGCGGGGCGCGGCTTGCGCCGAGTATTGCCGCTTTGCGAGCGGCATATAAAAACGCTGAACATAAAAATACTCCTGCTAAAAATATTGGTGATATTGATAAATTGCTTGACCGCTTGGAGGCCGCAATAGGCGATTTGCTGGTTGGCGATAAGCCGCTAGAGCTTGCAGATTTAATTGCCAAACTGACCAGCGCGTTGGAGCATATCACCAGCGATAATGATGCGCCCGCGCCCGATTTTTGGTTTGCGCGTGAAGATGGCCGTGCGCTGGCGCATTTTTTTGATGGCTTGTTGAAAAATGCCGCCCATGCCAGCCCTGCGCCTATCCGCGATTGGGCGGCATTGCTTGATTTATGGATGGCGCGGCAGAGTTTGCGCCGCCCAAATCAACATCCGCGCTTATTTATTTGGGGGACATTGGAAGCGCGGTTGATGCAGGCCGATTTGATGATTTTGGGCGGGCTGAATGAAACAAGCTGGCCGCCCATGCCTGATAGTGGCGCGTGGTTGTCGCGGCAAATGCGCGCCGAATTGGGGTTGGCCGCCCCTGAGCGACAAATTGGCCAAGCGGCACATGATTTTATTCAAGCGGCCAGTGCGCCCAAAATTATGATAACGCGAGCCGCCAAAAAAGATGGCGCACCCAGCACGGCGGCGCGTTGGTTGCGGCGGCTGGCCACCCTTTGCGGCGATTTGCCAACAGGTGAAGCCCAGCATTATCTGGCTTGGTGGCAGGGGCTGGATGCGGCCAATAAAATTGCGCAACCCGCCCTCCCACCCATTTTTTCCCCCGCCCTCCCGCCCAGGCCATGCCCGAAAGTGGCCATGCGGCCGCGCCAATTATCGGTTACGCAAATTGAGACTTTGTTGCGCGACCCCTATAAAATTTATGCGCAAAAGATATTGGGCTTGCGTGAATTAGATGATATTGATGTGCCGCCCGCGCCCACCCATCGCGGCAGCCTGTTGCATAAATTATTTGAAAATTTATTGCGCGAGCCACTGGCCGAAGATGAAGATATTGCCAAAAAATTGATGGCACTGGCTGAAACGGCAGCCCAACAAAACCCCACCAATGCACAAATTTTGCAGCTTTGGCATGCGCGTCTGCAGGCGATGGGTGACTGGTTTAGCGCGTTTGAGGCACAACGGCGCGGGCAAATTACCAAAACTTTTGTTGAGGTCAAAGGCGAAATGACCCTCAATTTGCCCGATGGGGATTTCACCATCACCGCCAAAGCCGACCGCATTGATTTGCTCAATAATGGCCAGCTGGCGATTTTTGATTATAAAACGGGCGCGCCACCCACCACGAAAGATGTTGAAAATCATTTGGCGGTGCAAATGACTTTGCAGGCCGCCATCGCCCAGTCGGGTGGCTTTGCCGATATAAAAGCCGCGCCTGTGGCCGAGCTGGCCTATTTGCAACTCACTGGCGGCACACCGCCCGGCAAATATCAGCCAGTGGCTACGGATAAGGATTTGATAGAGGGTGCGGTGGCGATGGTGCGCCATCTGGTCGCGGCCTATGGCGATGAGGCGCATCCTTATTTATCGCATATTCGCCCCGCATCTTTTCGCGGCTATACGCAATTTGACCATTTAGCAAGAGTGCGCGAATGGCAACAAGACCAGCCAGCAGGGGATAGCGCATGAATGACGCGCCAATAAAATCTGAGGCCGAGATGATTAGCCGTGCCGCCAAACCCGATGCTTCAATATGGGTGGGTGCCAATGCGGGCTCTGGCAAAACCTATATTTTGGTGGTGCGGCTGGTGCGGCTTTTGCTGGCGGGCGTGCCGCCTGAGAATTTATTATGCCTAACCTATACGCGCAATGCGGCGGCTGAAATGCAAAATCGCCTATTTAAGCTATTGGCGGATTGGGCATTATTGGATGATGAAAAATTAAACACCGCCATCACCAGCCTATTGCATATTGAGCCGAGCCGCGAAAACATTTTGCAGGCGCGTATTTTATTTGCGCGGGCATTGGAAACCCCGGGCGGGCTGAAAGTGCAGACCATTCATGCTTTTTGCGAATCGCTGTTGCGGCGGTTTCCGTTAGAGGCTGGCGTGTCGCCGCAATTTGAATTGATGGATGAACAACAGGCGCGAAAATTGCAACAGATATTGGTGCGCGATTTATTGGCGCGTCCGCCTGATGATGATGTGGCCGCCGCACTAGACGCATTGACGCGCAACCTTGCGGAAGACAATATGTTCTCCATTGCCGCGCAGTTGTTGCGCCATGCACGCCATGTAAGCGGTGATGATTTATCCAAGCGGCTGGCAAAATTGCGCAAAAAATTTGCGTTGCCCGAATCTGCATCTGGCGCGATGGCGACACCCACAAAACATATCACAGATTTTGTTATTGCCCATGCCGATGATATTCAAAAAATAGGCGATTGGCTGGCTGGGCTAGAAGGTGCGTCTGATGTGCGACAATATGAGCGTTTTAAGAAATGGCGTGATGAATATGAGCGCGACTCGCAAGAGAGTATGGAAGTTTTGCGCGAAATTTTTATGACCACAGGCGGCACGCCTAGAAAAAATTTGGTGAATAAATCCACGGGCGAAAAAGCCCCCGCTTTGCTGGCGCGATTTGCAAATTGGGC
>JBPCVS010000051.1:0-16543 GCA_051010295.1 Parvibaculales bacterium
AATGAATGTGCAAGCCTGCCTCAAAGTGATACACCACGCGCAAATGCACCGGCGATAAGCAGGTTAATCCAGCACGTGTGATTGGCACAGTGCGGCTTTGCCAGCCATAGCTATCACGCGGCAATAGGGGTGAACCAAAATCCATTGTTGCCGTATCGGGCAAATTATGTGCCGATAATGGCGCAGGCACGAGACTCGCACCAATTAAAACGCATTCAGCCCCTATATCCAGCGCATCCACCATAAACGCATCTGTGCCGTGTGTGCCGCGCAATAAATGCGATAGGCGATAGCTGTTAGGCGCAATTAATTCGGCACGCGCAAATTGTATCACCTCCCAGCCAAGCGGGGTTTTGATAGCCAGATAATTGCCCCCTGCCAAAACCTGTTCATCACTCAAACTTTCCAAAGTGCCACACGCCAATGTAATCTCCAGATGGGTAAATCTATCCCACCGACCAATCGGCCCAGAAGCCAAGATATTAGTTGTTTCACCAATAATGGACGGCGCGGAAATATCGCTTGAGCGACCATTGGTGAAGGTGGCCAATACGCGCCCCGGCCAAGGCGTCGCGCACCCCGCCAATAGTGGCACACCAATCGGCCATTGCGTTTCATATTTATCAGACAGGGCGGCAGGCAATTCAACAAGCTGCACATCGGGGCGGCTTATCAAGCCTGTGCTTTCAAAATTTTTGGCAGTGCCATCGGTAGCGGGGAGAGCAAGTTTTTCACTGCCATATAAACCCGATTCATGACGTTGGGCGGTAATCTCAATATGCGTGCTGATGGCGATGCGTGTGATGCGCCATTGTTGTTGCGCATGCTGGCCAGCAATGATGATAATGTCGCCTGTCTCAAGGTCAATATGACGTGGCGACAAAATAAGCTGCACCTGCTCACCCTGCTGGCGCGCTTCTATCAGCAGACGTTCGGCAAGTGCCTGCGCTTGGCCAAAAGATAAAGCCAATGGCACATCTAACTGCATAACGGGTTTATCAGGTCCACTAAAACGCGCACTCACCATTTGCGGCGTATAATCGCCATCGGCATCAAAATAATGCAAGTCAAAGCGGTTGGGGCGTTCTGCCGCATCGCCTGATAAAAATGTCAAAGCTGGGGCATTTTCGCGGAAAATAATGTCATCATCAGTAATAATGCGCGGTGGGTTCTGGCCGCGCCCATTGATGACAAGCTGTTTGCCGCCGCTTACAACATCTAGCCCAAAAGCCTCAACCAAAGGCTGTAGCCGTTGGCGCAAAGAGGCCACCCCCGCCAGCGCAAAGCCCTCAACGATGCCACTCAACCCATTTGTTTGCACTTCAATGCCGCCCGCCTCACCGCCCTCACTGCTAAGGCTTTCAATAAGTGCCGCCAGCGGCGCAGAGGCTTGTCGCCCGTTAATCCAATGGCCAGTATGCCAATTTGAACCATCTGCCCATACATCTGTGCGATAAGGAAAAGCGGGGAATGGCCGCGCATCCCAAGCCCAAATATAAATATGCTCATTATCCAGCATTGACCCACCATAAATTGACGAAACAGGGTTTCGCGCAGGGTCTTTGAAATAATTGATAATTGCCTGCAAATATGCGTGTTGCATAGCATCATCACGTTGGCCCGAAGAAAAATAAGGTATCGCGCCTTCCGATGATAGGCGGTCGGGGAACACATTGGGTTGATTGGCCCCCTTATCAACAGCTGGACAGCCCAATTCTGTGAACCAGATAGGCTTGCTGCGGGGTTGCCAATTATTGGCCGATAATTTTTTGTTAGCGCGGCGGGGGTGGTGTTCATTTTCCCACCAGTTGCGAATATCTTTCGCCCGATACAGCCATGCCTCGCCCAACCCATCACTTATTGCACTGCGATTTTGGGTGCGTCGGGCATCACTATCGGCATAATACCAGTCATAATATTCGCCGCCCTCAATTTGCTTTTGCAAATAATCTTGCTCAATTGGGCTACGCACGCCATCTTGTGCATCCAAATGGTCATAACCATTGCGCCAATCAGCAAGCGGAAAATAAGCATCAATCCCAACAAAATCGCAATTTTTATCGCTCCAAAAAACATCAAGGGGAAAATCAACCATGCCGGCCTGCGGCACATAAGATCCATATTCACTCCAGTCAGCAGCATAAGAAATTTTGCTATCTGGTAAGTGAGTGCGAACCAGTTTTGCCAATTTAACCAGATGCGTCTCAAAAGGATAAGCCCCCGTTTCATCACGCAAGCGCGATAAACCACGCATCTCCGAAGCCAGCAAAAAAGCCTCTACCCCGCCCGCACTTGCACATAAGCGCGCATAATGCTCAACCATGCCGCGCAAGCAAAATTTATCGCCTGCCCCCGCGCCATTGACAAAATGATTGATGATATTTCCAATCTGGCTACCGCCATCGGGTGAGCCGATTTGATTCGCTGCAGGGTGACAGGTGATGCGCCCACGCCATGGATAAGCCGCTTGCCTATCGCCGCCATAAGGGTCGGGTAATTGATTATTTGGCGGCACATCCAGCATGATAAAAGGATAAAACAGCACCTTAAATCCGCGCTCTTTCAAATCAAGAATGGCCGCCCGCACGGCATGGTCGCTGGGCGTGCCACCAAAGGCTGGGCGGCCATCAATCATAGATATAAGATGCGCACCACCTTCGCGCCCCACACCTGCTACCTGCCAATTTTGCGGATAAGTCGCCTTGCCATTATTCTCAATGCCGGGATAAAGAGCGCAATTATCGGCATTAAGCGAAGTGCCAAACCAAGTAACAACCAACGCCACGCGCTCACATTCTGGCTGGGTTTCTTGTAATTGGTCAATGGCAATCTCCCAATCGCTACGCAATGCGCTGGCATTCAAATTTTCGCCACGCACCCGCCCGCGTCCCAAAAATTGCAAATGCGGCTCGGGGTGATAACCAAACTCGGTTGCGCCCGGCAACATAGCGACAGATTGCGGTGAAACTTTTGCCGCTGTTTTTAATTCAGCAAAAATTTCGAAAGAAAATTGCGGAATACGATTGCCAAAAGCAGACAGGTCAAAATCACGGACAACAATATAGGCCAAACCACGATAGGCACATGTTCCGTTTTGACTTGCAGCAATAAGTGGGTCAATTGGTTGCTCATGCGTGCCGCGATAGAGGGTGAAATCAAGCTGGCTGGCATCAATCAACACACCATCAGCCCAAATACGCCCTAATCGGCTTATTGGGCCTTCGCACAAAGCGATAGCAAAACTGAGAGAATAGAAAAAATTGCGTTTTATGGGTGCGCCACCACCGCCAGAGCCTTTGCCGCCGCCCCCGCCGCCGCCGCTTTCATTCACATGTTCAACGGGTTGGTCATGCCAGATGAGTTGGCCGCCAATACGCATACGCCCATAAAGGCGCGGAATAGGGCTGCCGATACGCGCCCCTAATACTTGCACTTGCGACAAACGTCGCCCTTCGCGGATAGGTGTGTCAGGCTGGTCAACCAGTTGCACCAGATTGACAGCCAAACTAAACCAGTCAACGCCGCCACTGGGGTTTCCAGTATCAGCTAAAAAATCAATATCACTCATTAGGTTTTTCGGAAATTATTTTTTGAGGCATTTTTTCGGGGAAAGCAAAAACACCAACGCAACGCGATTGCCACCATTGCGTAAAGTCAATCTCACACACGCCAACGCCGCTCATTGCATGCAAGATGCTTCCATTGCCTAGATAAATCGCCAGATGACGAGCAGGCAAACTGCGCCGCATGCGAAACAGCAAAACGCACCCCGCTTCAATATCCCCTATTTCAGTATTATTGACCCGCACCAAATGGCGCAAGGCGGCAATCTGCAATTCTTCGCGCTCACCGCACCGTGCCGCCCGCGCATAGGCTGGCGGGGTTTCAGGCTCATATCCATAAAGGGCGCGATAAAGGCCACGCACCAAGCCAAGACAATCAGCACCAACCCCACACAGGCTGGCTTGATGTTGGTAAGGCGTGCCAAGCCAACGGCGCGCTTCGGCAATAATGCGGTCGGGTGATGACATCAGCTGCGCACATCTATCAGAACGCGCCCATCGGGGAGATTGGGAAAGCCTTGAAAATTAATCGCATTAGAAAATTTATTTTGACAAGTCGCCAATTTTTTGTCGCACCCTGCTATAAGCGTAACCATTGTTCCTGCCTGCAATTTAGCAGGCGGGGTTTGCCACAAAACTAACCGCCGTCCACCATCAACCAGCTTGTCATGGCGGATGATAAAATCATCCGTCATACCATCGGCATATAATTTTCCATCAGCAAACCAGTCGGCAGCAAAGTTGAGTTCGGGGAGCAAAATTTTTGCGCCATCACGCAATATCACTTCCCCGCGCCATTGAAAATTTGACTCCTCAAGGTTAACCCGACACCGCGCATCGCCAAGCGCGGCATCGCATTGCGTTTGATAAACGCGCCCTTGCGGTTGATTTAATTGCTGCCCCGTGCCGCGCAAGCTGACACGGAAACGGCCTTTTTTCTGTTCTACCGCACCAAAATAACCACTTAACACCAGCACATGATTTTGCGGCTGTTTCCAGTCAACCAAAAACACACTAAAAGCGGCATCATCATAACGCCCGTCACGCAAATCAGCTTCGGTTATTAAATCACTGCCAAGATTGCCCGCTACTTCTGGCCCATGCGCGGCCAACCCTAACCGTGTTTCAAACACCGAAAAACGAATAGCCGCATCGGCACGATAAATCTGGCCATCAAGCGCAATATCTTCATTATGATTAGTGAGGCCAAACACCGTGCCATCGGCACGCGTGATATGCCAGCAATGGCAAAGATGGGTAAGCCCATTTGCCAAACTCTGCTGTAGGCCGATAGGCAGGTTTTTCATATTTTATCTCCAGAAAAACGCAATTCTACAAGCGGTATGTCATCGGTGCGGCCAAGTTTTTCGCCAAGCCGCTCAATATGTAGTGCGTCAATGTCAAATCGCACTGGAATATAAAATTGGCACCCACCCGTCAGGCGGCTGGCACTATCAAGCGGTGTCGTTAGCACAATCTCGCCGCTTTGCTGTTCAAAAGTAAAATCTTGATTGCGGGTGAGTGTCGCCCCATCACGTGCCAGCAAAATAGTATCCGCATCGGGTAACAATATCTTGCGCCGATATTGCGTATCGCCGTCACCATATAATTTAGTGAAAACAAAATGTTTAAGCGCGCTATCGCTGGCCACCAACATTGTGTCGGCATTGCTAAGCTCAGCCCCTGCTTGTGCCGTTGAATTATCTGCCCAGTCGCGCCACATAAAGCCGTGCAACCGCCCCCGTCGGGCTTCAAAAAATTCTTGTAGGCTTATCAGCTCATCAAAAGGGCGCGGCCCACCCGCCAAACGATAATTGCGGCGCGGCTTTGACCACAACCCGTTGCGATATTCATGCCCCGAGCCGTTAGTAACAACATCGGTGGCAAAAGCGGCAACACTCACCGCACCATAGGCCAACATTGTGGGTAAATTGGTAAAATGAAAATCAGTTAGCATGGGCAAAATTACAGACGTTCTATCTGCCCTAGCACATAGCGCGATAAATTCTGGCCAAGCTGTTCTTGCGATGGTGGACCAGTAAGCGCGCTATTGCCGGTTTCTTGGCGGGTGCCCTTATCAAGAAAATTGGTCAGCTGTTGTTGAATAGAGAGCAAATTTTCAATCAATGTTATCATGCGCTCAAAACGATTATCCAAATCCGATAAACGTTCTAGCAAAGCAGACACATCGTCTAAATCTTGCACATTTTTATTTTGGTTAATCTGCGGCAAAGCTTACATCTCCGTTGGAAGTTAAATCAAATTGCCAGCGCATCAAATCATCACCCGCGCCCAGATAGCGCAAGCGGGTGAGCATAAAAAACCCTGTAAAATGCCCCAAACCCGGCACATATATTTGTCCATCACAGACCGTGCCACTCAGCAAGGCGCGTTTGAGCGGTTCATTTTGGCCACCGCCGACAAATACGCCATCACCACGCAAAAATAAGCCGACTTCTGGCTGGCTGGCCAAAAATTGTTGCCACCGCCCCATTTGTCGCGCCCCAGAAAATTTGAGCGGCTGTTGGGTAAATTGCAAATCGCGCAAATTTAATCCAGCCAAATTTTGATAGGAAGAATCCGTATCTACGCGCAAAGCAACGCGCACGGCTTTTGCTGCATAAATTTCTGCATCTGGTGTCGGCATATTTAAGTTTTCTTTCGTGTGATGGCTTCAAAGCGCAGATTCACGCGCCATAATTTTTCTGCTGACTGCACCCCACCCTCAGCGCGTTGGGCGTGCAGGCGGATGAGGCTATACCCATCAATAATGAGCGTGTCATCAATGATAGCGACAAGACGGGCGGCCAAATCAGACGCATCAGCCACAGCGTTAACATCCGCCCAAATAGCGAAATCAATATTGTGCAGAACAATATCCATATCATTAGGCAGGGCGCGGCTTTCAATTCCATCAAAAGAAAATTGTGGCCAATTTTCATGGGCGTTGATATGGGTGCGGAACTGGCTGATAATATCTGAATGGGCATCAAAGCGCGTAAAAATTGCTTGTTGCAACGCCGCCCCCGCCTCAATCATGACGCACCATCATTTGTTTGCCCAGAATCTATATCCGCATCTACATCCGCATTACGTGCCACCGGCAAAGTTTCGGTGCAGTGGCATGACAGCCAATTTTTCCGCGCCCCGATATTGACCACATTCTCAACAATCAAGACGCGCTCATCGCTTACAAAGCGACAGCCCGCCTTTACCCGTGATGAATAGCGCAAGCGCACATCATAGCTCATCACGCTTGCCTCGCGGGCAGCCAGCAATGCCAGCCGCCCACGCAATGGCTTAATTTTAAGCCAAACATCACCCAGCGATACCCAGCTTTGCCGTCCTTTGGTCAAATGCGGGGCTTCTAGTCGGAATAAATGCTGACGCATATTAAATCCGTGCCAGCCGATGACGGTTTATCATATCTTGCACATGCGGTGGCACAGTTGGCGCAGTGCGATATGGCGACCAATCATCTAAGTCAAACCAATAAGCCGCCAGCAACATGACTGATAATTTCAAATCTTCTGGCAAATTATCAGAGCTTGTGCCAAAGCCAGCCAGCACTTCAAGCTCAATGCCATAGCGATCGCGCAAAGGCGTTGGCAGTGCGGCATCATCAACCATTAACACGGCAGGCCGTGCCGCACTTTCCAACTCATAAGCAGTATCATTCACCAATTTGCTAGGCGAACCCAATAATTTGACATGCAACACCTCAATAATCGGCCAAACGGGTAGCTCAATGATTTTGTGCGGCCACTCATTAAGCAGCAACCGCCAACGTTGTGACAACATACGCACGCCCGTCTCCGCCTCAATAAAAAGACGCGCCGAACTGATGAGGCTGTTTAGGAGCAAATCATTTTGCGTATCAATGTGCAAATGCGCCCGCAATTCAGCCAGTGTCACAGGTTCAGCATCGGGCCCAGAAGCCAGAACGCTAATCATTTATACAGACACTTTCAAAAGGCGGTAGGCCAGCTTGTCAACAATGCCGCTGCCAACCCGACGACTTAACAAAAACTGCACATAGGGCTGGCGCGTATAGGGGTCGCGTAGCAAGCTGGTGTGCGGTTTGTCTATAATCAACATAGCGCGTTGGAAATCACCAAAAGCTGCAACCATCGCATTGATGCCTACGTCAGGCATATGGCCTTCTTCATGGACGGGAAAGCCCATAAGACTGGCAGGCAAACCTTGCCCTTGGGTTGGCATCCACAAATAATTGCCATCTGAATCTTTTGCTTTACGAAACTCACCCTGCACGCTTGGATTCATCAAAAAGACAGCATTAGCGCGATAGCTACTACCAAGCCCATAAATCAGCGCGATAATTTTTTCGTGCAAACGTGCTGGATTAAGCGTCGTAGATGAACCCGTATGAACAGAGCGCACCCGGTCAGTAGCAGCATTTTCATTTGTCGTTATGCTTGGACTAAACAAACCAGCAGGGTCGCTGTTACCAACACCATGAATAAATTTATTATTCTCAGCATCGGCAAAAGCATGCAACATATTATCAACCAACCATGTTTCAATATCAATATTGACATCTTGCAAAAAGGCCGTTGTTGCCGCCTGCAGCGAATAAAGCTCAAACAGCGCAATCGTCTGTTTTGTAAAATTGGGCGTTGTGCCTGCCGCTCTGGATGATTTTTCTGTTCCCCAACTGGCTGTTACATTTTTTTCATTGCTGATATAATTGAACTCATGGCCATAGGTGATTTCTTTAACAGTGGCCAACTGGCGCAAAGCCGATAATTTTGTCAGTTTGCTTTGCAAATCATACATCACAATATCGGGCAGCAAATAACCGCCTTCACTATTTGTGCTTGAAAAATCTTTACTCTCCAAAATTTGCATTTGGGCGGCCTCGCCGGTGCGCAAAAAATGTTGAAAAGCGGTGCGCTGTTCAATCATATCTGATTGCACAGTTTCCTCGCGGTCAAGCGCGGGGCGTTGCACCAATGTGCCAAGCCGTGTCAAATCATCATTGATACGGCTCACCTTATCTTCCAGCAAAATATCGGCACTGTGGTTTTTTTCAATTTCTTCAAGGCGGGCATCATTGCTCTCCTTAAAGCTTTCAAAAGCCCGCATCAATTCTTCAAGGGCCGATTTCGTTTCTGCCGCGCTATCGCTCGGCGCAAATGAGTTTGTTTCAATCTGCATATTTTTTCCTTTCATTACCCCGCCAGCTCGCGCATACGCGCACCAGCACAACGAAGCTCTGTAATGGTTTGAGAAGAAGCAGCCGATTTCTTCAAACGCGCATCGGGCTGCATGGGAAACGTAACAAGAGAAATCTCAACTAGCTGAATCTCGATAAGGCGACGTTTAATGTGGCCTTTGCTTGCTTTGGCGCGTATTGTGCGAAATCCAATAGACAAACCATCGAGAACACCATCTGCAATCAACGCCAATGTTTCATCGGCTAATTGCACATGTTCGGTTAACTGGCCTTCAACCCACAACCCTTTTTCGGTTTCGCGTATATTCAGCCACTGGCCGATAGGGCGGGTTATGTCATGCTGATAAAGCATCTTAATATCGCGGGGCTGTTGTTTGGCCAGTGAAGCACGAAACGCCCCCGCCATAATCATATCACCACCAAGATCGGTGGACGAAAACAAGCTGGCATAGCCAGAAATTTTGCGATTCATAATTTGGCTCATTGGGCTGGCTCCGAATCATCGCCATCGGCATAGCCAACCGCTCGCCGTTTTTCAGAATCGGTCAAAAAACTGGCCTTATCAATGCGCCGCCATAGACGTTCTCTCTCTTCGGCCAGTGCAGGAATCGCATCCATATTAACAACAAAATGCAAGCCATTTTCATCACATAAAAAGCTGGAAAGCGAAGCAACAATGCGCATCACCAAAGGCAAAACAGTTTGCCGCCATAGGGCGCGATTGGCCTCAGCATAATTGGCATAAGTATTGTCACCCGGCAGCCCCAACAACATGGGCGGCACACCAAAAGCCAATGCAATCTCACGCGCTGCAGCATGGCGGGCATTGATAAAATCCATATCTTGTGGGCTGAGGCTAATCGCACTCCAATCAAGCCCACCTTCCAATAAAAGCGGTCTTCCAGCGTTGCGGCTGCCCTGAAAATTAGTTTCAAGTTCTTTTTTAAGGCGGTTAAATTGTTCATCAGTAAGCCGCCCCGTGCCATCGCGGGTTTTATAAACCAGCGCGCCCGATGGCCGTGCCGCATTGTCAAAAAGTGAGCGATTCCACGCCCCAGCACTATTGTGCAAATCAATTGCGCCGGCTGCCGCTTCCAACGGGCTAAAACCATAATGGTCATCTTGCGGATTAAATAAGCGCAAATGTAAAATTGATGCGGCTTGCTCTTTTTGTTCAAAACGGGTTACGCGACTGCCAACCCGATATTCATAAGCCGTTGGCCAGCCTTGTTTATCGGCAATTACTCGTATTCTTTCGGGGCGCAAGCAATAAAGCGCGGTCGGCTTATCATCGCCATCACGATGACAATGAATATAAGCATTACCAGACAATAAAAGATGTCCGTAAAGAGCTTCAAAAAAACTTGGGGCGGCTTCGGCAGGGTTGGGCTGGCGCACCAAATCCAATAATGGGTGGGTTAAAAATTGCCGTCCATCGCCGTGCAGTTCAAGCGGAATGGTAACGCAGGCTTCTCCAATCATCTGCACACAGCGATAAACAACGGCATTTTGCCGAAAGCCCCGCAGCACACGCACATTATGGCTAGACTGCCCCAACCCATTATCAATCAATGGCACATTTTCGTGTATCGGCAGGCTATGGTTTTTTATCTGGCGGGGCGCGCCCGTCACCAGATGACGTAGCTGGTCTAATACATCCATTAAAATCTCCAGTTAAAGTTGGCGCACAGAGGGCGCGGCAAATGCCGTTGTTTGATTGAGCAATAGCGCGCTAACAGCCCAAACCAGCGCGTCCAACCTGTCGGGGCTGGCACCATGTCCGGCATAGGCACACATTTCTTCTTCAAGTTCTTGAAAATGGCCGACATGAAAAACCAACCCACGCTCATATAGAGCCACCACAGGTTCGGCACGCAATAATTTGCCAACATGGGCGCGCACTGGCTTAAAATGCACATGTGCGCCTTGCCGCAAAACAATCTCGCGCACCATTTCACCGCCTTGATTTATTTCCGCAATCAGCGCATCGGCCTGATAGCGGTCATAAATTTCCACCACATGCGCCGCCCATGCAGCTGGCCCCAGCCCCCGCACTGTTTCATCGGCAATCACATAAGCAATCGCCCCATGCCGTGCCACCACCACCACACCGCACGCATCTGCTTTTGGGCCAATGCTGGCTGGTGGGTCCAGTGCCAAAAATACCTCATCTATTTTTTCAATAGGTGGGGCTTGAATACATCTTTGGCGGTCCACTAAAGCGGGTGTCCACAAAGCCGCATCGGTGTTTTCCACCAACTCGCCATCCAGCTCTTGCCGCCCTAATTGGGTGTTGCGATAACGCGCTACAATTTCTTCCAGAAAAGCGGGCGCAAGATTAGCGGCATTTTCTATCGTGCTGGCACGTGTGACAACAATGTTTGGGTCAGTAAGCAATTTTTTAATAAAATTTGTTGTGCGTGGTGTTGTGGTAATTAATTGTTGCGGCAACGGCCCCAAGCGCAAGCCGAATTGCAACATGTCAAAAGTTTCGCGGTCGTGCCGCCATTTGGCGAGTTCATCGCACCATGCGGCATCAAATTGCGGGCCGCGCAAGGCTTCGGGACGCTCAGACGAAAAAATCTGCGCCTGCGCTCCATTTGGCCAAACCAGCAAATTGCGGCTTGGATAAAAACGTGGCCGAAAGCCCGGCGGCGCAATCGCCAATAAACCAGACGGGCCTTCCACCATCACCGCCCGCGCCGCGCCATAAGTTTCGCCAACCAGCGCAATATGGCGGCGCGCATTTTGCGGGTCGGTGGCCTCCACCAGCGAGCGAATCCATTCCGCCCCAGCGCGGGTTTTGCCGGCCCCGCGCCCGCCCATCATCAACCAGCATGTCCATGCTCCAGCAGGCGGCAACTGGTCAGCACGCGCCCAAAATGGCCAATACCAATAAAGCGCGTCAATTTCGGCCGCGCTTAGATTTTCCAGAAGCTCTTGTTGGGTTGCCAGCCTTTGCCAAATCGGCAAGACGTTTTTCGATTTGCCTGATATGCTCATGCTGGTCGGAAATATTGACCGAACCAGAATTATTGGTTTGGTCTTGTAATTTCAAAAGCCTATCTAATGCGCCGACCAGTGTGGAAAGAATGCGCGCATAACGTTCAAAAGATTCAGATATGTCATCAACATTGTCAGGCAGATTTTCCTGCAGACGTGCCATATCGTCCAGCAGACTGTCATGTAGCTTCTTTAATTGTTTTGAATTATCCTGTTTCAAAAAATATTTTCACGAATGATATGGTGCAAAATAATATGGCGCAGTCTCTGCGACTGGCTGTGGCCATATTTGTTCAACCATGCCACAAAGACTACCAAACAGCGTCACGCGAGTCAATAAAAAATTTAATAATTTCAGATATTTATAAGAGTTGTGCGCGTATATCTTTGCAATTTGGCTTTATTTTCCAGAACTTTGCACAAATAAAATTATTATTATTTTTCATCAATCCAATCAATAATGCGGTGTTCTGGTGGCACATTGGTAGCCGTTTCATTCACCACACGCCCCGCCACACTATGCCCAGCCTCTGCCACGCTTTCCGCCCGCCCACTTATTAATGGATGCCAATCGGCCAGCCCCCGCCCTTCGGCCAATCGCCGATAAGCACAGCTTTTCGGCATAAAATACACTTCGCTCAAATTTTCAGGGGTCAACACCACACAATCGGCCACGCGGTGCGCACGATTGGCATAATCACGACACCGCGCATTTTCGCAGTCAAGCAAGCGGCATGCTAAATCAGTATAGGCCATCGCGCCTTCTGTATCTTCCAATTTAATAAGACAACATTTGCCACAACCATCGCACAGGGCTTCCCATTGTGCTTTGCTCATCTGCTCCAGCGATAATTTTTCCCAAAATCGTTCCATCACGCCCTATATATTAAAGTGCCTATCAAAGTTGACGCTTATGCCATCCTCTGCCAATTTAAGTAAGATAACCAGTTTGAGTCAGATAGCCAGTTTAATCAAATAGAAAGAAAATTTATGCTGCGCATTTTATCGGGTATTTTTGTTTTGGTATTTTGCCTTACCGCTACGCACAAGGTTTTGGCATTAGAACAAGTCACCTTCATCACCGATTGGAAAGCGCAAGCCGAACAGGGCGGCTTTTATCAGGCCAAAGCATTGGGGCTATACAAAAAGGCGGGGCTGGATGTAACCATTCGCAGCGGTGGGCCGGGCATCAACATTCCGCAATTACTGGGTGCGGGAGCGGTGGATTTTGCGATGGGTTCCAATAGTTTTGTGCCACTCAATATGGTGCAAGCTGGCGTGCCAGCCAAAGCCGTGATGGCGGCTTTTCAAAAAGATCCGCAAGTGCTGATTACCCACCCGCGCACCGACATCAAATCCATCGCCGATATGAAAGGTAAGCCGATTATGATTTCGGGGTCTTCTATCAACGCTTTTTGGGTTTGGCTGAAGGCGCGTTATGGCTTTTCCAATCAACAGATTCGCCGATATACTTTCAACCTCGCGCCTTTTCTGGTCAATCCGCAGGCCATTCAGCAAGGCTATTTAACCTCCGAACCCTACACAATCGCCACGCGGGGCGGTTTTGAGCCACAGGTTTTTTTGCTGGCCGATGAGGGCTACCCCTCTTATGCGGCGATGATTTTGGCGCAAAACCAGCTTATCAATACGCGCCCCGATATTGTGCAAGCCTTTGTTGATGCCTCCATTGACGGCTGGACGAGCTATATTTATGGCGACCCCACATTGGGCAATGAACTTATTTTCCGCGCCAACCCCGAAATGTCGCCACAAATTACTGCGCAAGCGATTGAAAAAATCCGCAAATGGAAATTGATGTATGACAACAATACAAAAAATTCTGGTATTGGCGCAATGAGCGCGACGCGCTGGCAGAATTTTTTTCAGCTTATGGTAGAAAATGATATTTATGAAAACACCTTAGATTGGCGCGCTGCTTTCACCACGCAATTTCTCAATTCAACTACAGGGACAACAACACAATGAAAGGCGATGTTATTCTCAATAATGTGTCGTTCCGCTTCGCCGATAAAGCCACTAAAGCCAGTGGCGCAACTGGCGTGGCGGCCATTGCCGCACTCAATATGCAATTTGCACAAGGCAGTTTTACCGCGCTTGTTGGGCCGTCTGGATGTGGCAAAACCACCCTGTTGCGGCTGATTGCTGGCTTGCTGACTCCCACCAGTGGCAGCTTGACAAAACCGAAAGGCAGAGTTGGTTTTGTGTTTCAGGAACCCGTTTTGCTGGCGTGGCGCAATGTGCGCGACAATGTCGCCCTGCCGCTTAAAATGCAAAACATTGCACCGCATGAGGTTGCCACCCGCACACAAGCAGCCCTGCAGCTTGTCGGGCTAGAAAGCCGCGACACGGCTCTGCCGCGTGAATTATCGGGCGGTATGAAAATGCGCGTTTCGCTGGCGCGGGCGCTGGTGCAACAGCCCGATATTTTGTTAATGGATGAACCTTTTGGCGCGCTTGATGAGCTGACCCGCCACAAACTTGATGATGAATTGTTGGCCATTTGGCGGGCGCGACGTTGCACAATTATATTTGTGACCCATTCCATGTCGGAGGCCGCTTATCTGGCCGAACAGGTGATGGTGTTGACAAGACGCGGCCAGCTGGCCAGTCAGATTGCCATTGACCATCCGCATAATGATGAAGATTTTAAGGATTTTCGCGCCAGCCCGGCCTATCACGCGGCCTATCAAGCCATTGCCACTGCGCTTGGACACAACGCACTTGAACACAATCCACTTGAACACAGGCCAGAGGAAACCAGCTAATGCGCTATATCTTACCCGCCCTTCTCGGTTTTGCTCTGCTTGGTTTTTGGCAGTGGATTGTTGGCGCGCTGGCGGTGCCAAAATTTATATTGCCGCCACCTTCGGCAATTTTTATGGCTTTTATCAATGATTTTTCTGGCCTGATGTTGGCGCTGGGCACCACATTGGCCATCACATTTTTTGCTTTTTTCTGGGCGGTGGTGAGCGGCGTTGGGCTGGCGATTTTATTCACCCGTGCGCGCATTATTGAGCTGGCACTCGCGCCCTATGTCGTCATGTTGCAAGTTACGCCAGTGGTGGCCATTGCGCCGCTTATTTTAATATGGGTCGGCTTTGATAATATCAACCGCGCCCTCATCATCATTGCGTGGATTATCGCTTTTTTCCCCATTTTGACGGCCAGTATTCAAGGCCTGCGTGGGGTGGACCCACAACTGCATGATTTAATGACTTTAAGCGGCGCGACTTGGTGGCAACGATTATTTTATCTTGAGCTCCCCGCCGCCTTGCCATCCATTTTAACAGGCGCAAAAATCTCTGGCGGGTTGGCACTCATAGGCGCGGTAATGGCCGAATTTGTGGCGGGTTCTGGCGCGGCCACTGGCCTTGCTTGGCGCATCATTGAGGCGGGCAATCGGTTGCAAATTGCTGATATGTTTGCCGCGCTTATGCTATTATCGTTGCTCGGCATCGCATTATTTTATTTTTTGAGTTTTTGCGAATGGCTGATTTTGCGCCACTGGCACGAAAGTTTTCAACGCTGATATTGACGGCATTATAAATAATGGGCATTATTCAAATTGGTAGATAGGAGCATGGCAAATGGCGCAACATAGCGCAAAAGGAGCGCGTTTTCAGGCCGTTACAGCCAACCGATTGAGCGATGGCGAAGTGGTGTATTTTGCCCACCAAGGCTGGGTGGAAAATTTTGCCCAAGCCGAAATTGCCGATGGCTCAGAGGCCGCGCAAAAATTGCTGGCACGTGCTATGCCAGATGATTATGAAGCGCATATTCTTGAACCTTATTTATTTGAAGTGATGGAAGATGCCGCCAATAATTATAACCCCGCCAGCGTGCGCGAGATTATCCGCGCCAAAGGCCCCACCGTGCGGCTAGATTTAGGCAAACAAGCCCAAACACAATAGAAGCAATAAGAGAGATAATATGTATCGCTATGATGAATTTGACCATAAGCTCGTTGCCGAACGCACCGAGCAATTTCGCGGACAAGTGGAGCGGCGCATAAATGGCGCGCTCAGCGAAGATGCTTTCAAATCTTTGCGGCTGATGAATGGGGTTTATCTGCAACTGCATGCCTATATGCTGCGCGTGGCGATTCCCTATGGCACATTGGCCTCGCGGCAAATGCGGATGCTGGCGCATATTGCGCGCAAATATGACCGCGCCTATGGGCATTTTACCACGCGGCAAAACATCCAATATAATTGGCCTGCGCTAGAGCATATCCCCGATATTTTGCAAGATTTGGCGACGGTGGAAATGCATGCCATTCAAACTTCTGGTAATTGTATCCGCAATGTAACGGCTGACCAATATGCTGGCGCGATTGCTGATGAGGTGGAGGATCCGCGCATTATTTCCGAGATTATTCGGCAATGGTCAACTTTTCATCCAGAATTTTCTTACCTGCCGCGCAAATTCAAAATTGCCGTAACTGGGCATAAAAATGACCGCGCCGCCATCAAACTGCATGATATTGGCATTGTGATTGTGCAAAACAGCAAAGGCGAGACGGGCTATGAGGTGCATGTAGGCGGCGGGCAAGGGCGCACGCCTTTTATTGCCAAAAAGCTGGCTGATTTTGTCGCGCCCGACCAATTGCTGGCTTATTTGGAAGCGGTAATGCGGGTTTATAATATGCTGGGGCGGCGTGATAATTCTTATAAAGCGCGGATTAAAATTTTGGTGCATGAGACGGGCGAGGCGGAAATGCGCCGCCTTGTTGAGGCCGAATTTGCCAAAATTGATGCCA
>JBPCVS010000052.1:0-17734 GCA_051010295.1 Parvibaculales bacterium
GCATCGCTTTTGGCTTTGCGAATTTTGCGCGCCATCGCATCGCTATCATCTAATAAAGTGATACGCGACAAATCAGATGGGTCAGATTTTGACATTTTTTTTGTGCCATCACGCAATGACATTACCCGCACCGCCGGGCCCTGAATAAGTGGCTCAGGCAACGGGAAAAACCCTTCCGCCGCAAAATCTTTATTAAATTTTTGGGCAATATCACGCGCCAGCTCAAGATGTTGTTTCTGGTCTTGGCCAACTGGCACATGCGTAGCTTTATAAAGCAAAATATCGGCCGCCATAAGATTGGGATATACATAAAGCCCAACCGAGGCCTTTTCGCGGTTTTTTCCTGCTTTTTCCTTAAATTGTGTCATACGATTGAGCCAACCTATGCGCGCAACGCAATTCAAAATCCATGCCAATTCGGCATGTTGGCGCACCGCTGATTGATTAAAAATAATATGATTTTTAGGCTCCACCCCCGCCGCGATAAAAGCGGCCGCAACAGCACGCGTATTGGCCGCCAATTCCGCAGGGTTTTGAAACAATGTGATGGCGTGCAAATCTACCACGCAATACAGGCAATTATGGGTTTTTTGCAGGGTCACAAAATTGCGAATCGCGCCCAAATAATTGCCCAAATGCAGATTGCCTGTCGGTTGCACCCCAGACAAAACGCGTGATTGATGTTGATTCATTATTTTTTCCAAAACGCTCTCTTAAATAATTGCCCAAATAATTATTTGTTTCTCTGCTGTCTTTAGGCACTTCTTATGGCCAATTATGGGCGGGTGCGCAAGTCAGATAAATCGCGCCACCGAATACCACCCAACAGCCAAGCCAGCCCCACAAATAAAATAAAGCCACCACCAATCATCACCATTAGATATTTTATAAGGCCAATAAAATGGCTCGGCATGGGTAATTTTGTGCCCAGCCATAATAGTGCCAGTGCCATCAATAAAGCCGCCAAGAGCAAAGCCAAAAGCCGCCATAGCAAGCCGCGATGCATCCGCCACATATCGCGGCGATGCAGACGGATAAGCATTAGTGATAAAGTCACCCAACCCGCCAAGCCGGTGGCGGCGGCAATGGCGGCATAGCCATAAATCGGAAAAAAGCTGATTGACACAATAATGTTAAAGCCCGCTCCCACCGCGCTATCAATAAAAGGGGTGCGCATATCTTGGCGAGCAAAAAATGCGGGTTGCAAAACCCGCACCGCCACAAAAGCTGGTAAGCCCAAACAAAAAAGCTGAATGGCCACACTGGTGGCTTGCGTATCTGATGGCAAAAACGCACCGCGCTCAAACAATAAAGTAACAATCGGCTGTGCCAGCACCACCAACCCACCAGCCGCAGGCAGGGTTAATGCCATCGCCGCCAGCACCGCCAAATTTTGCGTGGATTTTGCCCCAACTATATCATTAGCCGCCACCCGCCGCGACAATTCGGGCAACAGCACAACCGACAGGGTGAGCCCGATAATGCCCATTGGTAGCTGATAGAGCCTATCGGCATAATACAACCATGCGGCCGCGCCCGGTTGCAAAGTGGCAATAGAAGTGCCAATCAATAAATTTATCTGCAATGTGCCCGCCGCCAACACGCCCGGCACAAACAGGGTGAACATGCGCTTTATATTGGGGGTTAAACGCGGGCGCGGCAGATGAAAGCCCAATCCAGCACGCAAAGCCGCTATCCATACGAAAAAAAATTGCGCCAAGCCGCCCAGCACCACACCAAAAATAAGATAGGCCAACATAGTGGCCACCTGCGTAACGCCCAAAATAACCGCCAACCCCATAGCGGCAATCAACACCAAATTGAGCATAATAGGCGCGAAAGAACTGGCAAAAAACCGCCCTTGTGCATTGAGCATGGCGGCAAAAAGCGACAAGAGTGACATAAATATAAGATAGAAAAAACTGATGCGCGAATAATGCACCGCCAGTGCAAATTTATCAGGTTCACCCACAAAACCCGCCGCCAAAGCCGCCACTAATTGCGGCATAAAGAGCTGCGCCAAAGCTGTAAAAACAACCAGCCCAGTTAACAATATCACACATATTTGCGCGGCAAATTGGCGCGCAGCGAGGTGGCCTTTTTGCTTATAGGCTTGCATATAAAGCGGCACAAAAGCACTGTTAAACGCGCCTTCGGCAAATAAACGCCGAAACAAATTGGGCAAGCGGAAAGCGATAACAAATATCTCGGCAAAAGGGCCTGCACCTAATAAAGCCGCCACCATAATATCGCGAATAAACCCCGTGATGCGGCTGGCTAATGTGCCAACGCCAACAATGCCAGCCTGTGACAAAAATCGTGCTGCCATCTCACGCAACCTTAGAAGGCACAGGGCGCACAGAAGCAGATGCAGAAGATGCGGGTTCATCAACTGCTTTTTTTAGGGCGGCTTTTAATTTATCCTTATGCGCGGTGCGAATAATTTTTTTGCCGCTTAAATCGGTGACATAAAACACATCTTTTACCCGCTCACCAAAAGTGGCAATGCGGGCGGCTTTAACACTTATTTTTTCAGAAAATAAAGTGTGTGCCAACGCATAAAGCAAACCCGGCCTATCGCGCACCGACACTTCAATAACACTGGCATTATCGGATAAATTATTGTCAATATCCACCCGCGTAACAACATCAAAAGCCGCCTCACGTTTGGCTAAAAGGCGCGTGGGCAACTGGTCAGGCGGCACAATTTCACCGCTTAAAAATTTTTCAATCGCTCTTTTAAGCCGCTTTCCAGCATTGGCTTGCAACGCCACAGCGCGGTTTGGCACCTGCACCCGAACCCCGTCAACCGCCAACCCATCATCGGTGGTGGTGATATGTGCGTCTAAAATGTTTAGCCCAGCCATCGCACAAGCCCCAGTCAGGCGAGCAAATAATCCAGCATGGTCTTGTGTAACCAAAGTGACTTCCGAACAGCCGCGTAAATCATCATTGGCAAAATCAATGGCCAGCCCTTTTTTATCAGCCTCGTCAATCAAATTGACATGGCGTAACTGGCTTTGGGTTGTAAAGCTGAGCCAATAGGCCTTGCTCATACGTTGTAAATGGCGTTGCAAATGGCGTTGCAAATGGCGGTGTAATTTCTTTTTTCCCATATTTTTTTTGGGCACCTGCTCCAGCTGATGCGCAAAATTTTGTTGGGCAATTTTGACGCGTTCATCACGATAGGCACTTAAATCATGGCCATTGAGCAACCTTTGAGTTTCATAATATAATTCACGCAAGAGCTGGCTTTTCCAACTATTAAACACACCCGGCCCGACCGCCTTTATATCAATTTCAGTCAAAACCAATAAATGATTGAGGCGGGTTTGGCTTTGCACCGCATTGGCAAAATCCTCCACTGTGCGCGGGTCGGTCAAATCGCGCCGTTGGGCAATATCGCTCATTAACAAATGTTCGCGCACCAACCATTGCGTTAAAGCGGTTTCGGCATCGCTCAACCCCAAACGCGGGGCAAGTTTTTTGGCAATACGCGCCCCCGCAATGGAATGGTCTTGCGGGCGGCCTTTAGCAATATCATGCAACAGCAAAGCCAGATATAATACGCGCCGATTAATTTTATTTTCTTGCAATAATTGATAAGCCAAAGGGTGTTGGTTTTGCGCTTGGGTGGCGGCATTATCTGTGCCATTTTCAACCTCATGCAACAAACCAATAGCGCGCAATAAATGTTCATCAGCCGTGTAATGATGATACATATTAAACTGCATCAGCGCGACAATTTTGCCAAAATCAGGAATAAACCGCCCCAACACGCCTGCTTCATTCATGCGCCGCAAAGTGCGCTCAGGGGTTTTGCGCGAGGTTAAAATTTCCAAAAAAAGCTGATTGGCTTCTGGGTCATTACGCAAAGCGGTATCAATCATTTTGGCACGCCGCGTAATTTCGCGCAATGTATGCGGGTGAATATCCAGCCGAAACTTATCCGCCAGATGAAAAACGCGGATAAGATTGATGGGGTTGCGCACAAAACAATCAGCGCGTGCCATTGACAAACGCCCCGCCATGATAGCAAAACCTGCGACTTGTTTTTGCCGTTGAAACAAGCGCGGCAAACGCACCTTTGTGCGCATCTTTTTTTGATTTTCTTCCAATGTTGCACAAAATATAGCGGTTAAATCACCAACATTTTTAGCCACTAAAAAATATTGCCGCATAAATTTTTCAACCGATTTCATGCCTGCCGAACCAATGGTGGCAAAACGTGCCGCCAATGATTTTTGCACATCAAAACTTAACCGCTCCTCAGCGCGCCCCGTGAGAAAATGTAAATGACAGCGCACCTCCCATAAAAATCTGTCACAACGGCGAAAGAGTGCCAATTCTTCTCGCGTTAATAATTTCAACGCAACCAGCTTGTCCAAATTTTCAACCTGATAGCTATAACGCGCAATCCAAAATAATGTATTCAAATCACGCAAGCCGCCTTTGCCTTCTTTCAAATTAGGCTCAACCAGATAGCGCGAGCGGCCAGCGCGTTCATGGCGCACATCGCGCTCTTCCAGTTTGGCGGCAACAAATTCACGCGCTGTGCCGCGCACAATTTTGGTATAAAAATTATCACGAAAATTTTCATAAAGCGCAGGGCTGCCATAAATCAATCGGCTTTCCAAAAGCGCGGTGCGAATGGTCATATCGGTTTTAGCAACACTAATGCAATCGCTCACTGAACGTGTTGCATGGCCGACCTTTAGCCCCATATCCCACAAAATATAAAGCATATATTCAACAAAACTTTCGCAGGCCGCATTGCGCTTATAGGGAAGCAAAAATAAAATATCTATATCTGAAGCGGGTGCCAGCCGCCCGCGCCCATAGCCACCAACGGCCACCAATGTAACTTTCTCCGCTTCGGTCGGGTTGGCCAAGCGCAAGACTTCCGTTTCAATAAACCGCGCCAAAGCTTGCAACAAATCATCATGCAACAAGGCCAATGATTCGGCACAACGCGCGCCCCTCAGCTTGCGCGCCTCCAGCCCAAGCCGTGCAGTGGTGCGCCCCGCATCCAGATTATCTTTCATCACGGCCAAAACAGCCGCCCGCGCATGGCCGTCATTCGGGTCGCGCTGGGGGGCGGTGGCCCACGCGGCTTGCAGCATTTTTAATATGCGCACCGCACGGCGACTTAAACCAGTAGCGGCAATATGAGATGAGCGGCCAACCATAAAACTCTCCTATTGCCTCTTATACCATCAAATTAAATAAAGTGCGACAAAGCGACTCTATGATTAGTCGCTGTCAATTTCCTTCAGCCGATACAACCAGTCCAGTGCCTCGCGGGGCGTGAGGCGGTCGGGGTCAACGCCCGCCAATGCATTAGATAGGGCATTAGACAACGCACGAGACTGAGCCTCTTGTTCTGGCGATGGGTGGGCTGGGTTTTCTGGTGAAGCGGGCGAGCGGGCAGAAAAAAGCGGTAAAGCGTCTAATGCTGGTGTGCGCCCGCCCGTTGACTGATTTTCTTCTAACAAAGCCAACACAGCGCGGGCGCGGGCAATAACCGATGCGGGCAAACCCGCCAGCTGTGCCACATGAATCCCATAAGAACGATCGGCAGCCCCGCTTTCTACCTCATGCAAGAAAATCAACTGCCCCTTATGTTCGCGCACTTTCATAGAAATGTTACTCAGGCCAGACAAATGGTCGGCCAGCGCAGTCATTTCATGATAATGGGTTGCAAAAAGTGTGCGGCAACCCGCCCCATTATGCAAATGCTCAACCGTTGCCCAGGCAATGGACAAGCCATCAAAAGTGGCTGTGCCGCGCCCAATTTCATCAAGTATCACAAAGGCGCGAGGGCCCGCCTGATTGAGAATAGCCGCCGTTTCCACCATTTCCACCATAAAAGTAGAACGCCCCCGCGCCAAATCATCGGATGCGCCAACCCGACTAAATACGCGGTCAACCACGCCAATTTCGGCTGAGGCGGCTGGCACAAAAGCCCCCATCTGAGCAATAATCGCAAATAGCGCGTTTTGCCGCAAAAAAATTGATTTGCCCGCCATATTGGGGCCCGTGAGCAACACCAGACGCGGCGCATTTTCACCATTGGCATCAAGGCGGCAATCATTGGGAATAAAAGGCGTGTCCTGCGCAGCTTTTAGCCCCGCCTCCACCACCGGGTGGCGGCCACCACAAATTGTAAAACGTGTATCTTCATATATGCTAGGGCGCACCCATTGGCGCGTTTGGGCAATATGTGCCAGTGCCGCACTCACATCCACCACCGCCAGCGCATCGGCACGTGCCAACAAGGGTGCGCGCAAAGCCAGCACCTGTGCAACCAAACTTTCAAAAATTTCCAGCTCAAGCCCTAAGGCTGTTTCGTTGGCGCGTGAAATTTCGCCCGCCAAATCAGACAACTCTCTTGTTGAAAAACGCACATTATTAGCCAATGTTTGGCGATGAATAAATAACGCATCAAAAGGCGGCTTCATCAATTTATCGCCATGTTGGGCCGCCACATCAATATGATAGCCCAACACATTATTATGTTTAATTTTAAGCGTTTTTATGCCTGTTTCATCGCTATATTTATTTTGTAGGCCAGCAATAATACGGCGACTTTCATCGCGTAATTGACGCATCTTATCAAGACCTGCATCTATGCCAGAAACCACAAAACCACCATCACGTGCCAACAGCGGCACATTGTCGCCCAATGTATCGGCCAGTCGGGTAGCCAATGTTTTGACCATCTCTTCTTGTTCAACAAAAGCGCGTGCCGCCTGCGTCAATTCATCAGGCAGGTCATCAGGCAAATCAGGCGGCAAATTTTCTCCATTTTCAGATGCCGTCTTATTGGTCTTTTGCAAAATTTGCGCGACTATCTCCGCCCCCATCAGCCCCACCGCCAAGGCTTGCAAATCGCGGGGCCCGCCTCGTGCTTGTGCCAAACGCGACAAGGCGCGTGCCATATCGGGCAAAGTTTTAAGCGCGGTGCGTAAATTTTCGCGCAAATTGGCATCGGCCAACAAAAAATCTACGCTGGCATGGCGGCGGGCAATAGCAGCACCATCCAACAAGGGCGCGGCCAGCCGTGCCGCCAGCAGGCGCGCACCTGCGGCACAAACAGTTTCATCCATACAAGCAAGCAAACTGCCAGCCCGCGCCCCGCTTAAATTATGGGTTAATTCCAGATTGCGCCGCGTGGCGGCATCCAGCCCCATAAATTGCGCGGCCATTTCTAATTGCGGTGGGTTGAGGTGCGGCATATTGTCAAATTGGGTTGCTTGCAAATAAGCCAAGCCTTGCCCCAAAGCTAAAATCGCGGCGCGGTTGTCATCAAGCCCAAAACCAGCCAATGTTTTAACCTCATAAAATGCGCAAATTATTTGTTCGGCCGATTTGGACGACAAAGGCGCGGCAACAAACACCGCCATATTGGGATAGTGAGTCTTAAAGCGCGCCAGCAACGCCTCATCAGCCAGCATTTGCGGCACAACCAGCTCACGCGGCGACAGCCTTGCTAATTGTGCATCCAGCCCATCACCTGCTAGCCCATCACTGGCTGGCCCATCACTGGCAGGCGCAACCCCCACCATGCCAGTTGACATATCCAGCCAAGCCAAAGCAATGTCATCGCCCGCTTGTGCCAAGGCGGCCAAAAAATTATGAGCATGGGCTTCTAATAAGGATTCTTCTGATAAGGTGCCGGGCGTGACCAGCCGTGTTACTTCGCGGCGCACCACCGCTTTTGCGCCACGTTTTTTGGCTTGCGCGGGGTCTTCGGTTTGTTCGCACACGGCCACGCGAAACCCCTGCCTTATGAGTTTTTCCAAATAGCTTTCTGCCGCATGAAACGGCACCCCGCACATGGGGATATTGTGGCCATTATGCTGGCCGCGATGGGTGAGCGTAATATCCAATGCCGCCGCCGCCGCAATCGCATCATCAAAAAATAATTCGTAAAAATCACCCATGCGATAGAATAATAACGCATCATCATGCGCTGCTTTAATATCGAGATATTGCGCTATCATCGGGGTTGGCGCATCTATTTTTGCGGTTGTTTTTGAACTCATTTTAGTATCGCTTTATTAAGATAGGTTTTCTTTATTAAAACAAATATCCCACAAGACGCAACTTTAACAAATGCCGCGTACCCTATTGCCCTTTATTATTGGCCTTATTGCTTGTGTTCTTGCCGTTTCCACCTTAAAAGATTGGCACTTAGGGAACAAAATGAGCAACGACAAAAATTTTACCGACCAAGAAGCCTTGCGCTTCCACACACGCGGCAAGCCCGGCAAGCTGGAGATAACCCCCACCAAGCCGATGGCAACGCAGCGCGATTTATCGCTGGCCTATTCGCCGGGGGTGGCGGTGCCTGTGCGTGCCATTGCTGATAATCCAGATAATTCCTATGATTATACATCGCGGGGCAATATGGTATCGGTTATCTCCAACGGCTCGGCAATTTTGGGGCTGGGCAATTTGGGTGCGCTGGCCTCAAAACCCGTTATGGAAGGCAAGGCCGTTTTGTTCAAACGTTTTGCCGATGTTGATGCGATTGACCTTGAGGTTGATACGCAAGACCCCAAAGCTTTTATTGATGCGGTTAAATATTTGGGGCCCTCTTTTGGCGGTATCAATTTGGAAGATATTAAAGCCCCAGATTGTTTTATTATTGAGCAAGAATTGCGCGAGCTTATGGATATTCCAGTATTCCATGATGACCAGCATGGCACGGCTATTATTTGTGCGGCGGGGTTGATTAACGCCTTGCACTTAACAGGGCGCGACATAAAAACGACCAAATTGGTTGTCAATGGCGCGGGCGCGGCGGGCATTGCTTGTCTTGAATTGATGAAAGCGATGGGCTTGCCGCCTGAGAATGCCATTTTATGCGACACCAAAGGCGTGATTTATAAGACGCGCAAAAAGGGTATGAATCAATGGAAATCAGCCCATGCCAGCGATACAGATTTACGCACATTAGCCCAAGCGGTAAAAGGTGCAGATGTGTTTTTAGGGCTATCTGTCAAAGGTGCTATGGATGCGTCAATGGTGCAGGCAATGGCCGACAAGCCAATTATTTTTGCGATGGCCAACCCCGACCCAGAAATTACGCCAGAAGAAGTGGCCGCCATTCGCGACGATGCCATTATGGCGACCGGGCGTTCAGATTATCCTAATCAGGTGAATAATGTGTTGGGGTTTCCTTATATTTTTCGCGGGGCATTGGATGTGCGCGCTTCTACCATCAATGATGAAATGAAAATTGCCTGCGCCCGCGCTTTGGCGATGTTGGCACGTGAAGATGTGCCTGATGAGGTGGCCGCCGCCTATGAGGGCGAACGGCCACGTTTTGGCTCAAATTATATTATCCCGGTGCCTTTTGACCCACGTTTGATTAGCGAAATTCCGCCCGCTGTTGCCCAAGCCGCAATGGATAGCGGGGTAGCACGCGCCCCGATTATTGATATGGATGCTTATCGCCAACGCCTGTCAGCACGGCTTGACCCCGCCGCCAGCTCGCTACAAATTATTATGAATAAATCAAAGCAAAATGGCAAAAGAATGATTTTTGCCGAAGGCGAGCAAGAGCAGGTTATCCGTGCGGCTGTGGCTTATAAAGATATGGGGCTAGGCGAGCCGATTCTTATTGGCACTCAACAAATTGTGCGCGATAATATGGCCGCGCTGGGGCTGGAAACGCGCACCGATATTGAAATCCGCGATACCCGCCAATCAAACGCGATTGACCTTTATACTGATTTTTTATTTGAAAAATTACAAAGGCGTGGCCGCTTGCGCAGTGATTGTTTGCGGCTGGTTAGCAATGACCGCAATATCTTTGGTGCCTGCGCCATTGAGCGCGGCGATGCCGATGCAATGGTAACCGGGGTTACGCGCAGCTATTCCATTACTTTAGAAGAAGTTCATCAAGTGATTGATGCGCGCCCCAACCATCGGGTTATTGGCGTTTCAATGCTCATCACCCGTGGCCGCACCGTGCTGGTGGCCGATACCAATGTTATTGATATGCCAAGTGCGCAAGAGCTGGCCGATATTGCCTGCCAAACGGCGGCCGTGGCACGCGCTTTAGGCCATGAGCCACGTGTGGCGATGCTGGCTTATTCAACTTTTGGCCACCCCGAAGGCGACCGCTCGGTTTATGTGCGCGAAGCGGTTAAAATTCTTGGTGAGCGGGGCGTGGATTTTGAATATGACGGAGAAATGGCCGCCGATGTTGCCCTCAACCGCGCCGCCATGCAACGATACCCTTTTTGCCGTTTGAGCGAACCCGCCAATGTGTTGATTATGCCCGCCATTCACTCGGCCTCAATTTCTACCAAAATGCTAGAAGAGTTGGGCGGCGCAACTTTAATCGGGCCTATTTTGCTTGGCCTCACCCAGCCCGTGCAAATTGCCCGCATTGGCGCGACCGCAACTGAAGTGCTTAATATGGCGGCCATTGCCGCCTATGGGCTAGAAAAAATTTAAGTAAAAATCTAAGCAGAATTTATTGCATTTACCCTTTAGATTGGCTGGCCAGAGACTGGCTGGCCAACCGCCGCCAGCCAATGGCGGTAGCAATTTCTGCTTCGCCAATTTGGACGCGGCCCATAAGGTCGGCCAAAGTGCGTGCCACCCGCAACAGGCGATTAAATCCACGTGCGGTAAGCTGTTTATCGCCGACTATTTTATCCAATAATTTGCGCCCCGCCCCATCGCTTTGGGCAAATTCCCTCAATCGGTCACCATCCAACGCGCTATTGAGGCAATTTTGCCGTGTTAACTGAATTTGGCGCGCTTGCAAAACCCGTGCCGCAATTGTCGCACTATCCTCGCCTGAGGCGGCTTTTAACATGGTCGTCAATGCCACAGGCGGCACATCAATATGAATATCAAATCTATCCACCAATGGGCCAGAAAGCCGCGCCAAATATTCTTGCCGACAAGCGGGCAAACGATGGCAAGCCAATTCTGGGTCATCAGCATGGCCGCACCGACACGGATTCATCGCCGCTATCAGTTGAAAATCAGCCAAATAAGAAACATGGGCTTCGGCACGTGCCACCTCAACATTGCCAGTTTCAATGGGCTGGCGCAAAGCATCTAAGGTCTGGCGCGAAAATTCTGGCAACTCGTCTAGAAATAAAACCCCACAATGTGCCAGCGAAATCTCGCCGGGCCGTGCGTGGCGACCGCCGCCAATCAACGCGGCCATGCTGGCTGAATGATGCGGTGAGCGAAACGGGCGTTGATGTGCCAGCCGCACCCCGCCGCGTTTGCTAGACAGGCTTTCAATAACGCTAATTTCTAGCCGTTCAGAAGCTGTCAATGGCGGCAATAGGCCGGGCAAGCGCGCCGCCAACATAGATTTGCCCGCCCCGGGCGGCCCACACATCAATAGATTATGGCCGCCTGCCGCCGCCACTTCCAACGCCAAACGCGATTGCTGTTGGTCGCGCACATCGGCCATATCAGGGTAGTCTGGCGCATCATTTTCCATCACTGGTTGCGGGCTGATAAGCAGTTGGGTGCCGCGCAAATGATTGATGATTTGCACCAAATTTTCTGCCGCAACAATGCCGCCCGCCTCTGGTTGCGACAAGCCCGACCAAGCCGCTTCGCCACCACAATCAACTGGGCAAATAAACCCAATATCATTGCTCATGGCTGACATGGCGGCGGGCAATGCACCCGGCACACCAATACAGGCTCCGTCCAACCCCAGCTCGCCCATTACCAAATAATCATCAAGGCTGGTTTGCTCCAACCCGCCCATCGCCACAATCAACCCTAGTGCAATCGGCAAATCATAATGACTGCCCTCTTTGGGCAAATCAGCGGGCGATAAATTGATGGTGATGCGGTCATAAGGCAAGGCCAACCCAATGGCGGCAAGGGCAGCGCGCACGCGCTCGCGGCTTTCGGCAACTGATTTATCAGGCAGACCCACCACCGTAAAAGCGTTTTGGCCTGGTGCTAAATGCACCTGCACATCAACTGCAACAGCCTCTATGCCTTGAAAGGCAACGGTTTTTATGTGAGCGACCATGATTTTCTTCTTTTTTGGCACATTAGGTTAATTTTACACACCTTACAAGCTAACAAAATCAAATGGCCTGATAAATTTGGCGTGATAAAATTGGCGCGATATAATGATTTTTTTAGCTGGTGCCATTATGTGTCACTCTTTGGTGTTATAATGCGGTTATTATTTGGTTTTGTTGTATTATGAGTGAGAAATAGCATGTTTAAGTGGCGTTGTGTTGGTGTAGAAATTGGTGATGTATTTATTGAGCCTCTGGCTGGAAAGCGGCGCATTTTTAAGGCACTTGGCATTGCCGAACGTGCCGATGAGGCGACTTTTGAAATGTTGTGGGATGTTACCGATATTGTGGAATTTAACGGCTTGCCGCATGCCCGCCTTAAAAGCCGCGAAACTGGCAATGAACGCATTATCGCCTTACAAATGCTGGCCCAACGCGATATTTATATGAAGCGATTATAAATCAAGCCGTGCTTCAACGGCATCCCAAAACAGAACAGAAATATCCACCCCGCCAAGGGCTTTAATTTCACGCACCCCCGTTGGCGAGGTGATATTTATTTCAGTCAAATAATCGCCAATCACATCAATCCCAGCAAATATAATGCCCTGCTCTTTAAGGGTTGCGCCAAGGCTGGCAACAATTTCTAAATCGCGGTCGGTTAGGGTGCTGGCTTGGGGCGTGCCGCCAACATGCAAATTGGCACGCGCATCACCTTTGGGCGGCACACGATTAAGCGCACCGACAGCCGCACCCTCAACCAATATAATGCGCTTATCACCTTGCCGCACCGCCGCCAAATAAGCCTGCGCAATCAGCGGGTCACGCGATTGCGCCAACATCATATCCAGCAAAGAGGCAAAATTTTCATCATCACCGCGTAAATGGAAAATGCCCGCCCCGCCATTGCCAAAAAGCGGCTTGACAATAATATCAGAAAATTCATTACGAAAATCAGCCAATATCTGTTTGTCGCGGGTCATCACGGTGGGCGGCAACAAACCATCAAACAAAGTTGGAAAAATTTTTTCTGGCGCATTGCGCACCGCGACTGGATTATTCACCACCAATGTCTGCGGGTGTATCGCTTCCAAAAAATGGGTGGCAGAAATATAATTCATATCAAACGGTGGGTCTTGCCGCATCAGCACCACATCAAGTTCGGATAAATCCATAAGCCGCGCCGCCGCCAGCTCAAAATGCGCCCCTTTAACATCGGCTAATTTTAAGTTTTGAACATGTGCCGTTACCTGCCGCCCACGCAACGCCAACCTGTCTGGCTCATAATAAAATAATTTATGGCCGCGTTTTTGGGCTTCTAGTGCCAGTGCAAAGCTGGTGTCGCCAGCAATATCAATCGCGGCAATCGGGTTCATTTGCAGGCCAACGCGCAACGCCATTATCATCTCTCCTCAATATCATTTTAACTATCAGGGAAATAGCCATTTGGCAAATCTTGGTAAATCAGAGTCCGCCTGAGACGCGCCAAACATTTTTGCGATGTTGTGGCCAGCGCCATGGCCGCCATAAAAATTGGTCAAAACGCCATTGGCATTGTTGCAATGCCTGATGGCGGCCAACATATTGCGCGGCACAAGCGGCAATGCGCCGCCATTGTTGTGGCGACACACTTGCACCAATCGGCAGATTATCGGCACGATATTTGACTTCAATAAAAATTAACAAATCGCCCCGCCGCATCACCAAATCAATCTCGCCCTGCGGCAAGCGCAAATTATGCGCCAACAGCCGATAGCCCTGACACATCAGCCAGCCCATCGTCAACCATTCCGCCCGCCGCCCAATAAAATGGGCGCGTTTTCTTTCATTTTTACCGCGCTTATTAAATGGCGGCACATTATGACGGGTCATTTTTGCCCTCTTTATTTTTGGCCTCTTTATTTTTGGTTAAGACAAGAGCGGCCGCATAAACGCGCTTGCGCTTTTCGCCCGTGGCCGCCACCACCTGTTGCACCGCATCACGCACACTCATTTGTGCCAGTGCTGGGCGCAACAAATCATACAGGGCATTATCTGCCAAAGCGGGGGGTTGGGTGCTGGGCGGGGCCACCAGCACTGTTACTTCACCGCGTGGCAAATTATCAGCAAAATATGCGGCCACCTCATCAATTTTGCCACGCACGATTTCTTCAAAGATTTTCGTCAATTCCCGCGCCACCACAATATCGCGCGGGCCTTCAAAAACCTCAAAATCTTTTAACAAAGCCGCCAGACGGCGCGGGCTTTCAAAAAAAATCAAGGTCATATCTAATTGCGCCAGCCTGCCGAGCAAACGGCGGCGGGCTTGTGCTTTGGCGGGCAAAAAACCAATAAAAGCAAAGCGGTCACTTGGCAAACCCGCAACACTCAAAGCGGCAATGGGGGCCGAAGCTCCCGGGATGGGAAAAACCGCATAACCCGCCTCATGCACCGCCCGCACCAAAGGTTGGCCGGGGTCAGAAATAAGCGGCGTGCCAGCATCGGCAACCAAAGCCACAACCGCACCGGCCGCTAATTGTTTAAGAATTTGTGGGCGGATTCGTGCGCCATTATGCTCATGATAGGCACGGCGGTGCGTTTTTATATCATAAAGTGCCGCCAATTTTGCCGTATGGCGGGTGTCTTCACAATAAATCACATCGGCAGCGTGCAACACATCTAGGGCGCGCAAAGTAATATCCCGCGCATGGCCAAGCGGCGTGGCCACCACATAAAGGCCAGATGGCAAATCAACATTCGCACGCACACAAGCACCCATAATATCAAAAACCGCCCTTTATTTGTTTAGCTATGTTTAGGCGCATTTTTATGAAGCGGCAAACCAATTTATGCCACAATTATAAATTTAGATGGTGGCAATACTTTACTTAAAATGCCGACACCGATAGGGTGATATGATGGCCACTATGCGCACAATTTTATGGCTTTTGCCCAAGATTTTTGCCCACCCCCTTAAAGCGATATTTGCGGTGGTGCTGGTGGCTTGTGCCGCGCCATACACCGCCAGCCAAAATGAGGCGGCACGCGACAACGCGCCTTATAATAATATGCCTTATGCCAGTGGCTGGCGGGTCTCGCACCAGCCAGCTTTGCCTGTGAATGCCGATGATTTTATTGCGCCGCCGCCGCGCCGTGCGGGTGCCACGATAGTCGCTTTGCTATTTCCGATGAGCGACCAGCGCGAAGATGTGCGCATATTGGCCAATGCTATGTTTAATGCCGCACAAATGGCACTATTTGATTCTGGCATGCGCAGTCTGGTGCTATCTTTACACGACACGCAAGGCACCGCCAAAGGCGCGGCATTGGCCACCCGCGAGGCACTGGCCGGTGGCGCACAGCTTATTCTTGGTCCGCTTTTTTCAACTTCGGTGACGGCCGCCGCCCCCTATTTGCGCGGGCGCAATGTGGCCGCGCTGGCCTTTTCTAATAATATTGATGTGCTGGAAGAAAATATCTGGCTCATGGGGTTTTTGCCTGAACAAAATATTGACCATATTGTTGGCACAGCAATCGCGCAGGGGCTAACCCGTTTTGCCGCTTTAGTGCCAGAGGGCGACTTTGGGGTGCGCACTTTAGCCGCCCTCAATGACAGCCTTGCCCTGTATGGTGGCACATTGGTAGATGCGCAAAATTATCCGCCCGATGGCAAAGCCATGTTTGAGCCAGTGCGCCAATTAGCACGATTTGACCGCCGCAAACAAACCCATGAAGCCGAAATGCAACGCCTTAAAGCTGAGGCGCGCCGCCTTGTGCCAGCGGCCACAGCCGACGATGAAATTTTTACCGCATTGGAGGTGCGCGCCCCCGAATTAGTGTCCGCCTACGAAACCTTAAAACTATCCGAAACATTGGGCGAAATTCCTTATGATGTGGTATTTATCCCTGAAGGCGGCTTAAATTTGCGCAATCTTGCACCGCTTTTACCCTATTTTGACATTGACCCAAAATTGGTGAAATTTGTTGGCACAGGCTTGTGGGATGACCCAACTTTGGCCAAAGAGCCGCCCCTGCATGGGGCATGGTATGCCGCCCCTGATGCGCGTAATTATCGGATATTTGCAACGCGCTATAAGCAATTTTTTAATGCTGTGCCGCCGCGATTGGCTGGGCTGGCCTATGATGGCGTTGCTTTGGCCGCCCAATTACATATTATGAATGGTGGCACCAATAAGCCTTTTGAGCGCGATTTATTGACCAACCCGAATGGCTTTGTTGGGGTTGATGGCATTTTTCGGTTTTTACCCAATGGCTATAATGAACGCGGCTTGGCGGTGCGCGAAATTACCGCCAAGCGGCCTCGCGAAATAGACCCCGCACCAACCAGCTTTGTTGAACATAGCCGCCGCCGCATGGCGGTGTTGGCACTCACACAAAACCCCGCTAAAACCCCGCCACAACAAATAGACGCAACACAAGACATATCACAGGATAGGCCACAAGATACACCACAAGACGCGCCACAAAATGCACAAATGGGCGAAATTGTGCCGCTTGATTCAAATTTATCAATTTTAGAAATAATTGATTTTAACGCCAATCTGCCAGCAATTCAGCCATAAGCCGATTCAGCACCAGCCGCCCTTGCCGCGTGGCCGCCAGTTTTTCGGGGTTGGCACATAATAAATTTTGCGCCCGCAAATCGCGCAATGTTTGGGGGTTTAATGTTAAATTCTCCGCCCCGCTTTCTATGGCCGCCTGTTCTAAATCAGACATTAACAAGCCGTCCACCAAGCGCAAACCCAATAAAATGCGTTCGCTCAAAATCTCATAGGGTGATAAAATTTTCATCACCTGCCAGCCATGCTCGCCCGCCCCTTGCAACCAATCTTGCGGGTGCGCAAAACCATAAGTCGCCAGCCGCCCCTGCGCGGTGGTTAAGCGGCCATGCGCACCCGCGCCAATGCCAACATAATCGCCACCGCGCCAAGTGGCGACATTATGGCGACAAGCCGCACCAGAGACGGCATGATTTGAAATTTCATAGGCGGGCAAACCAGCATTGGCGCACATATCCTGCGTGGCCAGCCACATATCCGCCGCCAAATCATCGTCAGGCATCGTAAAAAAGCCGCGTGCATGGCGTTTGAAAAAAGCCGTATCGGGCTCTAATGTAAGCTGATAGGCCGATAAATGCGTGAGCCCAAGCGCGAGGGCTTGCGCCAATTCATTTTTCCAATCATGCAATGATTGTTGTGGGCGCGCATAAATCAAATCTAGCGAACAGGCGGGAAATAAATCTTGCGCGGCGGCAAAAGCGGTCAAGGCGGTTTGGGCATTATGGGTGCGCCCCAAAAATTTTAAGGCGGCATCATCTAAAGACTGCACCCCCAATGATAACCGCGTAATGCCAGCCCCCCGCAAGGCGGCTAATTGTTTTTGCGGTGCGCTAATCGGATTGGCCTCTAAACTAATTTCAGCATTTTTAGCCAACCCCCATAAATTATCAATCCCCGCCAACAAATCGGCAATCAAAGCGGGCGGCATCAGCGATGGTGTGCCGCCGCCAAAAAACACCGTATCAACAACCGCCTTGGGGCGCAATTTATGCGCATGGGTTAAATCGCGTTGATAGGCGCGGTGATAAGCCTGCAGATCGGTTTTATTATGTGCGCCAGAGACAGCACTGGGGGCGGGATACACATTAAAATCACAATAGGGGCAAATGGCCGAACAAAATGGCCAATGCACATAAATACCCAATG
>JBPCVS010000053.1:0-4203 GCA_051010295.1 Parvibaculales bacterium
CAGGCCCAAAATAGGGGTTAACCGCCGCATTACATACCAAAATATCAATCTGGCCAAAATGCTCGCGGGTTTTATCAACCAGATTTTGCAGTTGCGCCTTATCACCAATGTTGCACGGCACAGTCAAAGCACGGTCAGGATGGGCGGCATTGATGGAATCCGTAACAACATCACACGCATCTGCCTTACGGCTAGAAATAACAACATTCGCACCATGCGTGGCCATTTGCCGTGCAATCGCTTCGCCAATGCCGCGTGAAGCCCCTGTAATAATTGCTGTTTTTCCGCTTAAATCAAATAAACTCATTATTTTTCTCCCTATTATTTTTATTATGACATTATTTTTATTATAATTGGCAAACTAGCAAAAAATTGAGAAAGAGCAAATGTTCATCTGCCAATAAATGTTAAATGGAAAAAGAATCGCGCCCAACCGCGTCAAGCGGTTGGCGGCCCGTCCCAAGCGGCTGCGCATTATGTGAGCGAAGCGAACATAATTGACGCATAGCTCGCTTGGGAGAAAGAAGAATGCAAAAGCTGATTTACACCATGCCTGATAACAGGCTAAACTATGTTTATTAGCGATTCGTCAAATATCAGGATGGCGAATATAAAAAGAGGAGGCACAAATGGCTTCAATTTTAACTTCGTTACGCAACACCATCATTGTTGGCTTTGTTTTGGCTTTACTGCTTGAGCTTATGTATCTCAACTGGGGCGGCATGGTGGATACAAATTTTTGGGCTTTCATCTTCCGATGGTTGCACGTGTTGAGCGGCATTATGTGGATTGGCTTGCTGTGGTATTTTAACTTTGTGCAAATGCCCAATATGCCAAAAATCCCTGATGAGCAAAAACCAGCAATAAGCAAAGTGATTGCGCCGGCTGCTTTATTTTGGTTTCGCTGGGCGGCGATGGCGACAATAATTACCGGGCTGGCTTTGGCTTATGTAAGCGGCTATGTGCATGATGCTTTATCGCTGGGTATGATGAATGATTTTGCGGTGCCAAAAAATATTGTAATTGGCATTGGCATGTGGTTGGGCATTATTATGTGGTTCAATGTGTGGTTTGTTATCTGGCCAAATCAGAAAAAAGCTTTGGGCATTGTAGAAGCCGACCCCGATACCAAAGCGGGCGCGGCGCGCACTGCTATGTTGTTCTCACGCGTCAATACCATGTTTTCTATTCCGATGCTATTTGCCATGGTATCGGCACAAAATTTATATTGATTATTCGTCAATATAAACAATCATGGGAAGGGCCGCCATCACAACCCCAAGTGATGTGCGGTTCTTCTCTACGATTTAGAAACTCGCATTTTCGCGCCCAATATATTTTTTAGATATTGCCCAGTATAGCTTTTTTTGCTTTTGGCAATTTTTTCTGGGGTGCCTTGTGCTACAATTTGGCCGCCACCATCGCCGCCTTCTGGCCCAATATCAATAATCCAATCTGCCGTCTTAATCACTTCCAGATTATGCTCAATCACCGTTACCGAATTGCCGCTATCAACCAATTCATGCAACACATCTAATAGTTTTGCAACATCGTGAAAATGCAACCCAGTCGTTGGCTCATCTAAAATATACAAAGTGCGGCCAGTGGCACGGCGCGACAATTCTTTAGCCAATTTAACCCGTTGCGCCTCGCCACCAGAAAGGGTTGTGGCTTGTTGCCCAACTTTGATATAGCCCAAACCAACGCGCTGCAAAGTTGTCATTTTATCGCGCACCATTGGCACTGCTTTGAAAAAATCAGCCGCCTCATCAACCGTCATATCCAACACATCGGCAATAGATTTGCCCTTAAAATGTATTTCCAAAGTTTCGCGATTATAACGTTTGCCGCGACAACTATCACACTCCACATAGACATCAGGCAGAAAATGCATTTCAATTTTTATAACCCCATCGCCTTGGCAGGTCTCGCACCGCCCGCCTTTAACATTAAAAGAAAACCGCCCCGCCTTATAGCCACGTGCTTTGGACTCGGGCAAACCAGCAAACCATTCGCGTATAGGTGTAAATGCGCCCGTATAGGTGGCTGGATTAGAGCGCGGGGTGCGGCCAATCGGTGATTGGTCAATATCAATCACCTTATCCAGATGATGCAAACCATCAATGCCCTTATGCTCGGCAGCAATGGTGCGCGCATTGTTCAGCTTGCGCGCCAACGCTTTATAAAAAGTGTCAATCAGCAAAGTGGACTTGCCACTGCCTGATACGCCAGTGACGCAGGTAAATGTGCCAAGTGGAATTTTGGCCGATACATTTTTCAAATTGTTGCCGCAAGCACCCACAACCGACAAGCTTTTGCCAGCCAGCCCAGCACGGCGCGGCGGGATAGGAATTTGCATCGCCCCCGATAGATATTGCCCCGTCAGGCTTTGTTTGCTCGCAATAATTTTTTTGGGTGTGCCAGCCGCAATAATTTTGCCGCCATGCACCCCCGCACCCGGCCCTATATCCACCACATGATCGGCCACCATAATCGCCTCTTCATCATGCTCAACCACAATCACCGTGTTGCCCAAATCACGCAAGCGCGTCAATGTTTCCAACAGGCGATTATTATCGCGCTGGTGCAGGCCGATAGATGGCTCGTCAAGCACATATAACACGCCAGTTAAACCAGAACCGATTTGCGAAGCCAGCCGAATGCGTTGACTTTCGCCGCCTGACAATGTGCCAGAATTACGCGCTAAAGTAAGATAACTTAGCCCAACATCATTAAGGAAACGCAATCTTTCACGAATTTCTTTAAGAATCCGCATAGCAATTTGTTGTTGCTTTTTGGTGAGCTGCTTATCCAGATTGGCAAACCATTCATCGGCATGAAGAATAGACATGCGCACCACCTCACCAATCTGCAAGCCAGCAATTTTAACCGCCAGTGCTTCGGGTTTAAGCCGAAAGCCATTACAGCTTTGGCAATCGGTAACCGATTGGAATTTTTCAATTTCTTCACGCGCCCAATTACTATCTGTCTCACGATAACGCCGCTCCAAATTGGGAATAACCCCCTCAAATGGCTTTTTATTTTTATAGCTACGCACACCATCATCATAGGTGAAACTAATCACCGCATTACCGCTTCCATATAACACGGCTTGGCTCGCTTCTTTGGGCAAGTCTTTCCACGCACTTGTCATTTTGAATTTATAGTGCCGCGCCACCGCTTCCAAAGTTTGCATATAATAGGGCGAGGTGGTTTTAGACCATGGCGCAATCGCGCCTTTTTGTAAGCTTAAGCTGGCATCTGGCACAATGGCATTGGGGTCAATATAAAACTGCGTGCCAAGCCCATCACAGGCAGGACACGCGCCAAACGGATTATTGAAAGAAAACAAGCGCGGCTCAATTTCATCAATGGTGAAACCTGAGACAGGACACGCAAAACGCGCAGAAAAAACCAGCCGCTCGGTCTCGCTCTTTTTTGAAGCCTCTTCTTTTTTTGGAGGAAGTATTTCGGCAACCGCGATACCATCAGTTAAACCCAGCGCGACTTCCAAACTATCGGCCAGCCGATTGCCCAAATCAGCTTTAATCACCACGCGGTCAACCAGCACATCAATATCATGTTTTAATTTTTTATCCAGCGGTGGCACTTCGTTGATTTCGTAAAACTGATCATCCACTTTCACGCGCTGAAAGCCGCGCTTTTGCAACTCAACAAAATCGCGCCGATATTCACCTTTGCGCCCGCGCACAATGGGCGCAAGCAAATAAAAGCGCGTGCCTTTGGGCAGTGCCAGTAGACGGTCAACCATTTGCGTAACGGTTTGGCTTTCAATCGGCAAGCCAGTGGCGGGCGAATATGGCACACCAATACGCGCATAAAGCAGGCGCAGATAGTCATAAATCTCGGTCACTGTGCCAACTGTAGAGCGCGGATTGCGCGACGTGGTTTTTTGTTCAATGGAGATAGCGGGCGAGAGTCCGTCAATCTGGTCAACATCGGGCTTTTGCATCATTTCCAAAAATTGCCGTGCATAGGCCGACAGGCTTTCAACATAACGGCGCTGGCCTTCGGCATAAATTGTATCAAAAGCCAGCGAGCTTTTGCCCGACCCCGACAGCCCAGTAATCACAATCAGCTGGTCACGCGGCAGGTCAAGCGAGATATTTTTCAAATTATGCTCACGCGCACCAATAATGCGAATTTGTTTGGCTTGTGGCATTTTGCTTTTTTTGGTGGCAG
>JBPCVS010000054.1:0-5545 GCA_051010295.1 Parvibaculales bacterium
GCCTATGGCAAACGCCCGATTGAGGGCAAAGCCACCGCCTATATTTGCACCGCACAACATTGCTTGCCGCCTATCACCAGCGCGAGCGAGCTTATTAACAGGCTTGACGAGCGGCTCACAAAAGAACAAAATTCCTAAACTTTATAGAGGATATAATACCCATGATTAAAACAGAGATAAAAATTGAAACCGCCGATGGGGCTTATGGTGCCTATCTGGCTATGCCAGAAACATCACCTGCTGGTGGTGTCATTGTTATCCAAGAAATTTTTGGGGTTAATGATAATATCAAAGATGTCGCCAACTGGTTGGCGACTATGGGCTATCTGGCCCTGGCCCCCGACCTGTTTTGGCGCATTGAACCCAACGTGTCTTTGAGCGACCAAACAGAAGCAGAATGGCAAAAAGCTTTTGCACTAATGAATGCTTTTGATGGCGATAAGGGGGTTGGAGATATTCAAGCCGCTATCACGCATTTGCGCACGCATCCAGCCTGTAATGGAAAAATTGCCACAATTGGTTTTTGTCTTGGCGGGCGGCTGGCTTATCTGGCCGCCACCCGCACCGATAGCGATGCCAATATCAGCTATTATGGGGTTGGCCTGCAAGATTTATTAGGCGAAGCCAAACAAATTAGCGCGCCTTTGGTGGTGCATATTGCTGGGCGTGATGAATTTGTGCCACCCGAAGCACAAGCCGCTATTCATGCTGGGCTGGCGGCCTATCCACAAGTGCAACTTTATGATTATGCCGACCAAGACCATGCTTTTACGCGTGAAAATGGTATGCATTATGATGCACCCGCCACGCAATTAGCGCATGGCCGCAGCCTTGAGGTTTTGCGCCAAAACCTTAAATAATTGAAGCAATTTTTAATTATTCATACTTTTAATTATTCATGCTATCAAAAAACGCATCATTATTTTTTGTTTGCTTGAGCTTATCCAGCAAAAATTCAATGGCATCGGTAACCCCCATTGGATTAAGAATGCGGCGCAAGACATAAATTTTGCTCAATGTCTCTTTTTCAATCAGCAATTCTTCTTTGCGTGTGCCAGATTTCATAATATCCATTGCTGGGAAAACCCGCTTATCGGCAACTTTGCGGTCCAAGACAATTTCTGAATTACCTGTGCCCTTAAATTCTTCAAAAATAACCTCATCCATGCGCGAGCCCGTCTCCACCAAAGCCGTTGAAATAATCGTCAGCGAGCCGCCCTCTTCAATGTTGCGCGCCGCCCCAAAAAATCGCTTTGGACGTTGCAACGCATTGGCATCCACACCACCGGTTAGCACTTTGCCCGAACTGGGCACAACCGTGTTATAAGCGCGCCCCAAACGGGTAATGCTATCCAGCAAAATAACCACATCGCGGCCATGCTCAACCAGCCGCTTAGCCTTTTCAATAACCATTTCGGCCACTTGCACATGGCGTGTCGCAGGCTCATCAAAAGTTGAGGATACCACCTCACCATTGACCGAACGTTGCATATCCGTCACCTCTTCGGGACGTTCATCAATCAACAACACAATCAAATAACATTCAGGGTGATTGCTGGCGATGGATTTGGCGATATTTTGCAATAAAACAGTTTTGCCAGTGCGCGGCGGCGCAACAATCAAAGCGCGCTGGCCTTTGCCAAGCGGTGCCACAACATCAATCACCCGCGAAGATAAATCTTTGGCGGTGGGGTCGTCAATTTCCATTGATAAATTTGCATCGGGATAAAGCGGTGTCAAATTGTCAAAATGCACTTTTTGGCGCGCCCGCTCAGGGTCTTCAAAATTTATTTTATTCACTTTGAGCAAGGCAAAATAACGTTCACCATCTTTGGGGCTGCGAATTTCACCTTCCACCGTGTCGCCAGAGCGTAAAGAAAAACGTTTAATTTGCGAGGGGCTTACATAAATATCGTCAGGGCCGGGCAAATAATTAGCATCAGGCGAGCGCAAAAAGCCAAAGCCATCTTGCAACACTTCAACCACGCCTTCGCCAATAATGGTGATACTATCTTCCGCCAGTTTTTTCAAAATAGCAAAAAGCATATCCTGCTTGAGCATCGCTGAAGCATTTTCAATATCATGTTTTTCAGCAAAGGATAATAATTCAGTAGGCGATTTAGCCTTTAGCTCTTCAAGTTTAATCTGATCCATTTTTTCCGCCGGGAAAGAGAAGGGGTGCTGGCTTTAATACGAGGCTATTTAATCCGATTGCGTATTGTGTCCAACACCTTCTTGTGGGAGAGAAACACCATATTAACAAATTTTTATTTTTTCGCAAGTTTTATAAAGGCTTTACAATAACCAAAATGACAATGATAAATGTCAAAAGCGGGGGAATTTCATTGATAAGGCGAAAAAAACGCGATGAAAAAGGGGTTTTGCCCGTGTTTTTTGCCATTATAAATTTTTTATGCATCAATGCTAAAAACCCATGATAGGCTGTCAAAAACACCACAAGTGCCAGCTTTATCACAAGCCAATCACCGCTATTTTCCCAAAATAAGGGACGCATGAGCAAACACCCACCAAACAGCCACGCCGCCACCATTGCTGGATTGATAATAATGCGTAAAAGCCGCGATTCCATGCGCTCAAAAATTTCACAATTACTGCCCGTTGCATCATTATTTTTTTCAATCAGCTCTGCATGATAGACAAATATACGCGGCAAATAATATAGCCCAGCCATCCAAAACATCACCGCCACCAAATGTATGGCAACAATCCATAAATAATAATCGGTAATAAATTCAAGCATAGATTCGGGCATAGATTATGCTTTTTTAAGATAGTGAACAAGCTGTGCCACATGGTCGGGCGGGGTGTTTGGCAAAACCCCATGCCCTAAATTAAAAATGAACCGCCGCCCAACAAAATCTTTAACAATCATGTCAATTTCTTGTCGCATTTCATGCCCTCCAGCACATAAACTTATCGGGTTAAGATTGCCTTGTAATATGATATTTTCTGGCACATCTTTTACAATTTGCTGCCGATTAACAAAACTATCAAGCCCCAAAATATCGCATTTTACTTCATCAACATAAGCCGCCAATGAATAATTTGTAGCACGCGGAAAAGCAATAATTGGGCAATTTATACCGCGTGTGCGCAAAGATGCAATAATGCTTTTAACCGGCATAATACACCAATGTTCAAAATCTGCGCCGTCCAATGCGCCCGCCCAGCTTTCAAATAGCATCAAAATTTGCGCGCCTGCTTGGGCTTGTGCCGCCAAATAGTCAATTGTGCCTCGCACCAATATATCAATAATTGATTGAAAAGCCTCGCGGTCCTTTTTTGCCAGATTTTTTGCTGGCATTTGGTGCTTTGTGCCACCGCCTGCCACCATATAGCTGGCCACCGTCCATGGCGCGCCAGCAAAGCCAATCAATGTTGTTTGTGGCGGCAAGCTTTTTGTAAGCCGCTTAATGGTTTCACCGATTGGTGCAAGTTTGTGGTCAATATCACCAAGCCTTAAATTATCAGCATTTTTTATCGGCGTAAGTTTTGGCCCTTCGCCAGTTTCAAACCAGAGTTTTTGCCCCAATGCTTGCGGTAATAATAAAATATCAGCAAACAAAATTGCGCCGTCAAAATTATATTTCCGAATGGGTTGTAAGGTCACCTCTTCAGCTAATTTTGGATTATAGCAAAGATTGAGAAAACTGCCTGCCTCATCACGCACCGCCCGATATTCTGGTAAATAACGTCCAGCCTGTCGCATTAACCAAATTGGTGGACGCACTGGCGGGGTTTTAGCTGTAACAATATCTAAGAGTGGTTTCATTTTTCTTTTTTATATTATTAATTAATAGATGTAGTGGTTTTTGTCTGCCGATTTAATTGTGGATTCTTTACTTATATTGAATTTATACGCATCTGTTGAATATAATAAACAGGCTGTGAAGTTTGGGTATAAAATAATTTTATGCAGATATTTTGCCCATCTTGGCACAAGGCTTTGTTTTTTCAAAAAAATCTTTTAATTTAATTTTTGTGAATTACCTGCATAACAAGGATAAATATAATTTTTATAAACAGCAGTAATTTTACCCGCAATTCACAGATAGCTATGATTCATTTATCAAATCAGGTATAAACCGATGATGAGTGATGAACAAATGTGCATAAAAAATTCAAAAATTCAAATAAGGTGGCTTATCCACACTCTTAACGCTTTTCACTGCAAATATGGCAAACAAATAAGGCAAAATTAAACGAGATTGCACCGATGAAACATTTTCATTTGCACCTGATTTCTGATAGCACCGGCGAAACCATTAACGCGGTGGCGCATGCTGTTTGCACCCAATTTGTTAGTGTAGAGGCCAAAATGCATGCCTATAGTCTTGTGCGCAGCCAAAAAGCCCTCAAGCGGGTGCTGGCCGCCATTAGCGAAAATCCAGGGCCGGTCATGTTTTCAATTGTTGACGGTGATATGCGCGTAACGTTGGAAAAACATTGCGAAAAATTGAGAATCCCCTGCATGCCTGTGCTTGACCCTTTAGTTGCGACGATGGGGGCCTATCTCAATGTTGAAATTGATGCCCGCCCAGGCAGCCAGCACACTTTAGATACAAATTATTTTCGCCGCATTGCGGCTTTTAATTACACCATTCAACATGATGATGGCCAAAGCCAAGGCGATTTGGATGATGCTGATATTATCCTCACAGGTGTTAGCCGCACCTCCAAAACGCCAACTTGTATGTATCTTGCTAATCGCGGCATTAAAGCGGCCAATGTGCCGCTTGTGCCGGGTGTGTCGCCACCTAATGAGTTGCTCAATGCCAAAGGCCCGCTTATTGTTGGGCTAACCAACAGCCCTGAGCGGCTCATGCATATTCGCAAAAGCCGCCTCAATTCTCTGCATGAGGAAGGCGCGACCAATTATGCCGACCCCGTGCAAATTAAAAGCGAAACAGCCGAGGCCCGCCGCCTTTTTGCGCGGCAAAAATGGCCAGTGATTGATGTAACCCGCCGCTCAATTGAGGAAGTATCAAGTGCTATTTTGAATTTATATCAGGACTATAAACAACAGGATTTATGATGCAGTTGGCCAAACCCCTCACATTAGCGTCAGGCAGTGCGGTGCGCGCCTCTTTGTTGCGCGGGGCTGGATTGGATTTTCAAATTATTGTGCCGCAGGTGGATGAAAGTTTAATAAAACAAGAATATCACGCCCAACATGCGCAAAAAAATGTGGAAAAATTGGCATTGATATTAGCCCAAGCCAAAGCCCATGCGGTGCGGGTTGATGGGCTTGTCATTGGCGCTGACCAGCTGTTGCAATGTGATGGGCGGCTGTTTGACAAGCCGCGTAATATGGATGAGGCGCGCCATAATTTGCAAATTTTTCGCGGCCGCAAGCACCAATTGATTGGTGGCGTGGTGTTGGCACAAAGCGGTAAAATTATCTGGCAACATGTTGCGCAGGTTGATTTAACGATGCGTGATTTTTCCGATGATTTTCTTGAGGCTTATCTTGCCGAAGTGGGTGATAAAATTTTGGCTTCTGTTGGCGGCTACCAGCTAGAGG
>JBPCVS010000055.1:0-3071 GCA_051010295.1 Parvibaculales bacterium
AATGTGAGCGGCGCACCGCCCGCAAAAGGCTGGAAGATATTGTGTTTGCCGATTTGCGCCATACATATCATTTGTTAAAAGACAAGCCGCGCACAATGGAATTGGCGCAAACCGTGATGCGCGAAAGGCCGCATTTTCAAATTGAAAGCTTGCGCCGTGAGCATCGGGTTTTTCAACGCATTTTGCGCGAAGGGGTCACCAATGGCGAGTTTGCCGATATTAACATTCCCCGCGCCACCATTGCTTTGCAAGCCGCCACTTTGAAATATCGTTATGCCCCTTTATTTACCGACCAGACATTAGAAGAATTAGAACGTGAGCTGGCCTCAGTGATGACTTTGCTGATGCGTGGACTGATTAACTCAAAAGATGTGGTGCAATTTGAGGCGACTGTTGTGCCAAGCACGGCCAGTGATACGCCAGAGATGTTGGCTGTCGCTGTAGAGTAAGCTGGCCTAAAATTATCACCCGCATTATCGGCCTTATTATCGGCCTCATTATCACCCTCATTATTATCATGTGTGCAATTATTATTGCTTTTGCGTGGGCTTTTGCCGATGGATTTTAAGGTCAAATTTCTCTAAATAATTTTTATTTTTTCAAAAAAATAGACAGAAAAAACGATTTATTTCGTATTATTTTCCAGAAACAATTAAATTTTCAAAAAATTATAAAAATAAATTCCTTTAATTTCAATAACTTATAATTTTTTGGGCGATTTAATAAAGAATGTTGAATAAAATGAAAATTATTCATTGATTTTTATTTACAGATACCCTATATCAATGTTGTAACGTTAAATAATGTTCGCCCAAACCCTAAACACGGAGTTAGAAATGAAACAAATGACGAGATATATAAACAAAATCAGCGGCGTGGTAAGCCTTGCTGCTGTCATGGCCGTTATCCTCGCGCTTTATGGTGTGGCGCTGGTCACTCACACCATTGCCGGGGTAACGATTATCTAACCGCTTTTGGGTTAGATGAGAAACCACACCCCCCCTGATGGTTTCTCCGGCCTTTATGGCCAAATTGGGCACCGATGGATCCTCCCCCCATCGGTGCTTTTTTTGGGCCAATTAAAAGCAATTTATAAGCGCATATCGGATAATGGCCAACGGGCTTGGGCGGCAACCTCAAAACCAGTTGCATAATTTGCCCCCACCAAATGGCGTTCGGCGGCAGCCCATGCAATCATGGCGGCATTGTCGGTGCATAAAGCTGGCGGTGCAATTTGTAAGGCAAAATTATTTTGTGCGGCCAGTTGGTCAAGCCGTTGGCGCAAAGCCTGATTGGCCGCCACCCCGCCCGCGACAACCAAACGCGCTGGCCCTGATATTTTATAAATTTGGCGAAACATCTCCATAGCATGGGCGGTGCGGTCAGCCAGACAATCCAGCACGGCCATTTGAAAACCCGCCGCCAAATCAGCCAATTCGGTTGGATTTATTGGCTGGTGGGCGAGGCCAACCTGTCGCAAAGCAGTTTTGAGCCCAGAAAAAGAAAAATCGCAGCCGCTTTGCTTATCATTGATAAGCGGACGCGGCAGAGCAAAAGCCTGCGGGTTGCCTTGTGCCGCCAGCTTTTCAATCTCGGGCCCGCCCGGATAGCCCAGCCCTAACAATTTGGCGGCTTTGTCAAAAGCCTCGCCGACAGCATCATCGCGGGTGGTGCCTAATAAATCATAATCGCCCAGCCCGCGCACCGCCAAAAGCTGGCAATGGCCGCCTGACACCAGCAACAGCAAATAAGGAAATTCGGTAGCCTGCACCAGCCGCACGGTTAGCGCGTGGCCTTCTAAATGATTGATACCATAAAACACTTTATCATGTGCCAGTGCTAATGCTTTGCCAAAACTTAGCCCAACCAATAACCCACCAATTAAGCCCGGCCCGGCCGTGGCGGCAATGGCATCAATCGCGTCAAAGCCAATTTCAGCCTCAGCCAGTGCCGCACTCAATAAGCCGTCAAGCCGTTCAATATGGGCCCGCGCCGCCAGTTCTGGCACCACACCGCCATAGGGGGCGTGTAGTTTAATCTGGCTATAAAGCTGGTTGGCCAAAATCTGCCCCGCCGCAATTTTATCAGGCGTATCAACTGATGCGGTGGTCAGCCGCACAATAGCAACTGCCGTTTCATCGCAGCTTGTCTCAATGCCTAAAATAATATGCTCACCCATGATTATTCCTATCTTTAAGCCCGCTATTGCGATTTACCATTAAGACTTGTTATTTAGATATATAGCCAAATCATGCAACCCTCTTTATATATGCCAATCATGACTCGCAAGTCTCACCAGCCGCGCCAGCTTGTTGTTGGCACCCGTGCCTCGCCATTGGCACAAGCGCAAACCCGCCAGATTGTGCAGCTTTTGTGCGCGCAGGGGCATTTTGCGCCGCCACAAATAAAAATAATTGCGCTGGCAACGCGTGGCGATGCGGCAGTGGATATTGCGGGCGAAACGCCATTGGCCGATATTGGCGGCAAAGGTTTATTTACGGCTGAGCTGGATGCCGCCTTGCGCGATGGGCGTATTGATTTTGCTGTGCATAGTTTGAAAGACTTACCCACCGCATTGCCTGATGATCTGGTGCTGGCGGCGGTGCCACCGCGTGGTGATGCGCGTGATGTGCTGGTGTATCATTCTGCTCATGCGGCACTGGCTACTGATGCGGCCACCGCACCGCCCGATTCGGTTTTGCAAAATTTGCCACAGGGAGCAAAAATTGGCACCGCTTCATTGCGCCGTGCCGCACAATTGCGCGCCCTGCACCCTGATTGTGTGGTGGCTCCTTTGCGCGGCAATATCGGCACACGGCTTGATAAATTGGAAAATAATAATTGGACAGCCATTATGCTAGCGGCGGCTGGCTTGGTGCGGCTGGATAATTGGCCGCCAACAGCACTGGCACTGCCGCCTGATTATTTTGTGCCAGCCGCAGGGCAAGGCGCGTTGGCCGTGCAGTGCCGTGCCGATGATGATTTTTTAGTGGCGCATTTGGCGGCATTAAATTGCGACAAGACGCAATTATGCGTGACGGCAGAACGCGCTTTTTTGGCAGGTTTAGATG
>JBPCVS010000056.1:0-3080 GCA_051010295.1 Parvibaculales bacterium
CGATAACTCTTAATTGATGAGCGATTGGCTTTGTCCCAACTGGCTTTGAAAATATAAGGCAGCTCCAAATCGGCGCAGATATTTTTTAGCTCCGCCGCCACCTCCAGTGCCAAGCCCTCATCTTCCAGCACATTCAGCCCTGCCATCACCAACAGCTTCTCGCCATCGCCGATTTTAATATCATAATTTTTTAAGGTTAAATTTTGCATGCACGCCTCCTTTTACACTAACCTACTTTGCGCCAATGCCGCCTCTATAAAAGACGCAAAAAGCGGATGCGGCGCAAAGGGCCGCGATTTTAATTCGGGGTGAAACTGCACCCCGATAAACCATGGGTGGTCAGCAATCTCCACAATTTCTGGCAACACCCCATCGGGCGAAACGCCTGATACCATCATGCCTTTGCTTTCCAACATCTCACGGAACGCCATATTGACTTCATAGCGGTGGCGGTGGCGTTCGGAAATAATTCGTGTGCCATAAATCTCGGCAATGCGACTGCCTTCTTGCAAAAACGCTTCATAAGCCCCGCGCCGCATAGTGCCGCCCATATCGCCATCGGCACCGCGCTTTTCCAGCATATCGCCATTGGCCCATTCGGTCATCAGCCCAATGGCCAAAGTGCCAGCCAAGCCAAATTCTGACGAGGTGGCATCGCGCACCCCGCACATATTGCGCACAGCCTCTAGCACCGCCATTTGCATACCATAGCAAATGCCAAAATATGGCACATTGCGGGTGCGCGCAAAATTGGCGGCGGCGATTTTGCCCTCTGCGCCACGATGCCCAAAGCCGCCCGGCACCAAAATACCATGCACTTTTTCCAAATAGGTGGCGGCATCTTCGCGCTCAAAAATCTCCGCATCCATCCACGCGATATTCACCTTCACCTGATTGGCAATGCCGCCATGTTGCAGCGATTCAATCAGCGATTTATATGCGTCTTTCAGCTCGGTATATTTGCCCACCACCGCGATATTCACCTCGCCTTCGGGGTCGCGCAAGGCGGTCAACACCTCATCCCATAGGCCCAAATCAGGCGGCGGCGCGTCATCAATGCCAAAGGCCGCCAAAATTTCCGTATCCAACCCCTCGGCATGATAAGCATGCGGCACGGCATAAATGCTATCCACATCACGCGCCTCAATCACCGCACTTTCGCGCACATTGCAAAACAGCCCAATTTTCTTTTTCTCGCTTTCGGGTATCGGTCGGTCACAACGGCACATTAAAATATCGGGCTGGATGCCGATGGAGCGCAATTCTTTCACCGAATGTTGCGTGGGTTTGGTTTTCATCTCACCTGCCGATGGAATAAAGGGCAACAAAGTCAAATGCATAAACACGGCACGTTGGCGCGGCAAATCATTATATAATTGCCGAATCGCTTCAAAAAATGGCAACCCCTCAATATCGCCCACCGTGCCGCCAATCTCGCATAGCACAAAATCAACATCATCTACATTGCTGGTGATGAAATGTTTAATCGCATCGGTAACATGGGGAATAACCTGCACCGTGCCGCCCAGATAATCGCCGCGCCGCTCTTTGGTGAGAATATCCTGATAAATCTGGCCAGTGGTTACATTGTCGCCACGACTAGCGGGCTCGCCGGTGAAACGCTCATAATGGCCAAGGTCAAGGTCGGTTTCCGCCCCATCATCGGTTACATATACCTCGCCATGCTGATAGGGCGACATTGTGCCGGGGTCAACATTGAGATAAGGGTCAAGCTTGCGTAGCCGCACCTTATAGCCACGCGCCTGCAACAGTGCGCCCAGTGCCGCCGAGGCCAGCCCCTTGCCCAAAGAAGAAACCACGCCGCCAGTAATAAATATATAACGCGCCATGGGAGCGTAGGTTACACAATTCATTTGATTCGTGCGAGTCGAAAATGTGATTCCCTCATAAAATTGTTAAATGGGAAAAGACCGCGTCCAACCGCGCAAGCGGTTGGCGGCACGTCCCAAGCGGCTGCGTATCCGTGCGAAGCACGGATTGGCGCATAGCTCGCTTGGGAAAAAGAATATGAGCCAGACGCTTGACAACTCTTTTTTTCTGAACACACTATTATGAAATAAAAACCACAAGGGGGTAACCCATGAGTTATGTGAAAGAATCTTTAGCTGAGGATGAAGAGCTTAAATACGAATTCTCATTCCATTGGGATGTTATTTCTTCTTGGTATTTTGGGGTAATGTTGCTTGCTTTTCTTGCAGGTATTTTTGGGGAGGCTTCTTTGGGAGTGGTGGTAGGCGTGCTTCTAATGCCCCTAGCAATCATACGCCATTTTTACCTTCGTGTTGCGATAGAACAGGCTGTCACAAATAAGCGGGCAATCCTTAAAAAAGGCTTGATTGCCCGCAAGACCCAAGAACAGATGCTTTCGAAAGTTGAAACCGTTGAAGTATCTCAGTCAATTTCTCAACGAATTTTAGGGTCTGGGAACATAAAAATTACAGGAACAGGTAATGCCGTTATGATTTTCGCAGATATTGATAATCCATTGGATGTCAAAAAGAAGATTGAGAGTCTTTTGTAAATAGAACTAATGAGTGGCTTAGTGGGCTTTCCGCCTCTGGCTGTTCGTCTCCCAAAATATCACGCCCTCAAAAGCTTGGGTGGGGCAAGGCAAAGCCTTGTCGCCGTTTCCAAAGGAAACGGCTTGCGGGTGAACCCGCCCCACCCAAGCTTTTGAGGGCGTGGGATAGAGGTTAGAAACAAAATAATTGTTGCATGGGAAAAGAATAAACGTCCATCTGCGCCAGCAGATGGCGACCCGTCCAAAGCGGCCTACGCATTATGCGAGCAAAGCGAGCATAATTGACGTAAAGGCATCGCTTTGGAGAAAGAACAACAGGAAGGTAAAGCCAAAAACAGGCCGTGCAGGAGAAAAGAAAGCGTCTATTTGGGGGTCTCTTCTTTTTCCTCTGCCTCTGCCGCTTCTGTTTCTTCTGCCTCTGCCGCTTCTTCAGTCGTTTCGTCTTCCAGTGAAACTTCTACCCCTTCGTCAAAAACTTCTTCAAGGGCGATTGTTTCCTCTTGCGGAATATCACTATCAATAGCCGTCACATCTTCAC
>JBPCVS010000057.1:0-2706 GCA_051010295.1 Parvibaculales bacterium
CACGTTAATTTTATACATTTTAATCCTCTAAAATCTAGATGAGAAAGGAGGGGGCAGTCGAAACTGCCCCCTCCACCCAAAACACAAAAGCAACGCTCATATTTTCGGATGATTCGCTATTTTGGCCGAGTCTTTTTTTAATTATTCGCAATAAAAAATCACCGCCAGAGGCGGAAGCGCATTTACAGCTGTTTTCCAAAATGACGAAAGGGGCGGTCAAAGCCGCCCCCTCCACACCCCCCAAAAAGATTAGCTACGTGGCACGTCCAGCGTTTTCAGTGCCTCTTCATTTTTTTGCGACAGGTCGGCATATTTTTTCATTTCCAGCCGTGCGATGGTGCGGTTATGCACTTCGTCTGGGCCATCGGCCAGCCGCAAAGTGCGAATGCCCGAATACATTTTGGCCAGCCCAAAATCGGTCGTCACACCGCCGCCGCCATGTGCTTGGATAGCATCATCAATAATTTTCAGCGCGATGCGCGGGCCTGCCACTTTAATTTGGGCAATCTCGCTTTTGGCCACTTTGTTGCCCACCGTATCCATCATATAAGCCGCTTTTAAGGTGAGCAACCGCGACATTTCTATATTGGTGCGCGCTTCGGCAATGCGTTGCTCCCACACGCTGTGTTCGGCGATGGTTTTGCCAAAGGCTTTGCGCGTCAACAGCCGCGTAATCATTTTTTCCAAAGCGCGTTCGGCCACGCCAATGGTGCGCATGCAATGGTGAATCCGCCCCGGCCCCAGCCGCCCTTGTGCAATTTCAAAGCCGCGCCCTTCGCCCAGCAACAAATTTTCGGCCGGCACGCGCACATCTTTCAAAATAACTTCGGCATGGCCATGCGGCGCATCATCATAGCCAAAAACGGGCAACATCCGCACAACCTCAATCCCGTCCGCATCAAGCGGCACAAGAACTTGCGATTGCTGTTGGTGCAGGGCAGCCTCTGGATTGGTTTTGCCCATCACAATAGCGATTTTGCAACGCGGATCGCCCACGCCAGATGACCACCATTTGCGGCCATTTATCACATAATCATCGCCATCGCGCTCAATGCGGGTTTCAATATTGGTGGCATCAGAAGAAGCCACTGCAGGTTCGGTCATCAAAAAGGCCGAGCGGATTTTGCCTTCCAAAAGCGGCTCCATATATTCCTTTTTGTGGCGGTCATTGCCATAGCGTTCCAACACTTCCATATTGCCAGTGTCGGGTGCCGAGCAGTTAAACACTTCCGATGCCCAGCCCACGCGCCCCATAATTTCGCATAGCGGCGCATATTCCATATTGCTTAAGCCAAACCCGCGCTGGCTCTCAGGCAAAAACATATTCCACAAACCCTCAGCTTTGGCCTTTTCTTTCATATCTTCCAAAATTTGCGGCACTTGCCATGGATTGCCTGCTGCGCGAAACGCATCCATTTGCTCGGCATAAATTGTTTCATTTGGATGGATATATTTATCCATAAAAGTTTCAACACGAGCGATAAGCTCTTTCGTGCGGTCATTATGCTCAAATTGCATTTTTCTCTCCCCTGTTTTATTTATTATCTAACGTATATATGCAGTAAAGCAAAAGCAAAGGCAAAAGAAAAGCGCAATGGCTCTTTTACTTTCAGCTTTTTCTTCGTTGCGCAAAAAACGCCTGCAATAATTGTGCGCTGGCGGCCTCTTGCAATCCGCCATAGATTTCGGGCTTGTGGTTACAGCTTGGCTGGTCAAACAGTGCCACACCATTATCCACCGCACCGCCTTTTATATCCGCCGCACCATAATAAAGCCGCGCCAGCCGTGCTTGTGCAATGGCACCCGCGCACATCGGGCATGGCTCAAGCGTCACATAAAGCGTGGCCTCAGGCAGTCGCTCATTGCCAATGGCGGCACAGGCTGCGCGTATCGCCAGCATTTCAGCGTGGGCGGTTGGGTCGCGCTCGCGGCGCATGCGATTTTGTGCCCGCGCCAACACAGTGCCATCACCTGCCACCACCAACGCCCCAACAGGCACCTCACCCGCCGTTGCTGCTGCTTGCGCTTCGTCCAAAGCCAATGCCATATAATCACTTTCATTCATTTTTGTATTCTAACATAAGCATAGGCTGGTAGGCTATCGCGCTTCGTGCTACATCAGGGCATGAGCAAAGCACCAGAAAAATCGGCTTATGATGGCGACCGCATTGCCAAAGTGTTGGCGCGTGCTGGCGTGTGTTCGCGGCGCGAGGCCGAGCGTTATATTGCCGATGGCCGCGTGGCGGTGGATGGCCGCAAATTATTAACCCCCGCTTTTAATGTTACGCCCGCCCAAATTGTAACACTAGATGGCACACCGATTGCCGCGCCCGAGCCGCCGCGCTTGTGGCGGTATCACAAACCGACCGGGCTGATGACAACCAGAGACGACCCGCAAAACCGCACGACCGTGTTTGACAAATTGCCGCCCGATTTGCCGCGCATCAATGCGGTTGGCCGCCTTGACATCAACACCGAAGGTTTGTTGTTGCTCACCAATGATGGCGGGCTGAAACGTTATTTAGAGCTGCCCGCCACAGGCTGGCTGAGGCGGTATCGGGTGCGCGCCTTTGGCAAGCCCGATGAGGCGGTTTTTGCCAAACTCAAAAAAGGCATCACTATTGATGGCGTGGCCTATCGCCCGATTGAGGCGGTGCTAGAGCGGCAACAAGGCGGCAATATATGGCTCAATGTCGCCCTGCGCGA
>JBPCVS010000058.1:0-16311 GCA_051010295.1 Parvibaculales bacterium
CGAAGGCGTGGCCGTTGTGCATGGCGCGGCCTTTGGGCTGTCGCCATTTTTTCGAGTGTCATACGCCACCTCAGACGAAAAACTAACGCAAGCCTGCCAACGCATCCAACGCTTCTGTGCCGCTTTGGAGTGAGTGTGTGTGTGTGGGGTATTCTTGACGAGCGAAATCGTATCGGACAAAAAATATTTTTTTAAGCCACGCCCTTGAAAATTGCCAGCGCAACACTTATCTGATAATGAAGGGGAATTGCGTCATTAATAGCACTAGAAGATGAAATTGTTTCATCTGGCAGTGCAGGTAATAAGAAAGGGTGCAAAAATGAAATTGGTTTCTTTCCAAATTAAATGTTTCAAGTCAATTATAGATTCTGGCGAGTGTTTTTTTGCAAATGATATAACTGTTTTGGCTGGGAAAAATGAAAGTGGCAAATCGTCAATTTTGGAAGCACTCAATAGGTTTAATTTTAAGGATGAAAAAATATCCACAGATGAGAAGGTACAGGGAAAAGAACCGAGCGATTGCGTCATAACATTGAAAGTTTGTTATTCGCAAGAGGAAATTATTGCAAGCCTAAACGAAATATCTTCAGATATAGAGGAAAAGATTTTATCTCATTTTAGAGATGCTTTTTCCAATAAGGGTGAATATGAAATTTCTTTTATCATTAATGGTGAGGGAATCCTCAAAATTGAAAACACGGCTATTAAGAGAATCACAAATGTGCTTGTGAAAAAAATGGAGAGTGTGGTTATAAAAAATTGTCAGACTATATGGGCAGAAGCTCAATCCAAAAATCCAAATTTACCACCTTCCACCAAAAATGTAGTTATTCCGATTGGGTTGCGACTTTTTTCAGACGATTTTGCAAACTTCGCAGCGGCATTTCGGAGTAATTTTCATCAACTTTGTGCAGATAATGGTATAAATCCAGCTGATTTTGGGACTCAGATAGACCAGACTGAAGAAGTTTTGAAGCAGTCGAACGCAATAGGGCAAGATATAGTATCCGTTAAAAGCGTTTTACAAAATATGTGCCCTGAGATTGTATTTTTTAGTAGTTTTAACGATGTTTTGGAATTTTCCCGACCTGTTGCCAAGATTGAGGATGATAGACTGCTCTTAGACTTTTTCAAATTGGCTGGCATTGACCGAGAAAAACTTCTTGCCTACAATTTGGCGGATGCGAACGAAGAATTGAACGCTAGAAGTTATCTGCTGGACAAAAACACAACAATCACAAATGGGTTTCGGGAATATTGGAAGCAAAGTGACTTACGCCTTGAGGCGATTATTGGAAACGGGAATTTAAGTATAACTGTATCCGATGAGGAGACGGGAATGCTTCTTAAACCAGGGCAAAGAAGTGCTGGTTTTAAGTGGTTTTTAGCATTCTTTATCAAACTAAATGCTCTTGAAACCGACAAAGCGCGCATAATCCTTATTGATGAGCCAGGGCTTTATTTACATGCGAAAGCTCAAAGAGATGTTCTGCATGTTTTGGAAAGTCTTGCGGAGGAACATAATGACCAAATCATCCTCACCTCACATTCACCCTATCTTATAGATACTGAAAAGTTAAACCGTGTAAGGCTGGTGGAGAAAGATAAGAAAAAAGGCACCGAAATAGAAAACAAACTTCATGCGGATGCAGAGTCTGATGCCAGAACGCCGATAATAACCGCAATTGGTCTTGATTTAGCAAAAAATTTAACCTCTCTTAGTGATAGGAGTGTCTTAGTTGAGGGGATAAGCGATTATTACTATTTAACTAGACTTGCTGAACTTAAAGGGATAAGGGATTTAACTTTTATTCCTGCCGTTGGTGTACACAAGGTAGCAACATTGGCTTCCCTTCATATTGGGTATGGGATGAGTTTTGTAGCTATTCTTGATAACGACTCAGAAGGCAAGAAAGCGAAAAAATCATTGAAAGAACTGGATATTGAGGATGAGCGGCTAATTTGGGTGGCTGAAGAAAATGACAGAAGCGTGGAAGATTTATTTTCTATGGATGATTTTCTCAAATATGTAGCTGATGACGAAAATTTTGATACAGGTAAATGTAGTTCAGTTTCAAATCTCATCAAGGATAAAAGCAATAGGCTTAACGATAAAGTCCGCTTATCCAAATATTTCTCTGAAAATAAAAACGTTGCATTTAAAGATTTGTCACAAGAAACACAGAAGCGAGTTAATAGTCTTTTTAAGAACATTGAAGCTGGTTTTGGAGCAGGAAAATCTGAACCTCAAACAAAAGAAGAGACTGCCCCCAACTCAATACCCGCTCCCCCCGCTATTTGAGAGGGAGGGGTTTTATTTAACAATGCGGACATAACAGGGTGATTGCAAAACTTGCTAGATGGGGTCTCTGATTCTGTTTTTGACAAGTCTAACGCTTTCTCCACGCCCTCAAAAGATTGGGTGGGGCGGGTTACCCGCGAGCCGTTTCCAAAGGAAACGGCGACAAGGCTTCGCCTTGCCCACCCAATCTTTTGAGGGCGTGGGGTTGGGGGAGATGTTATTATTGTAAGGATACTTCCGAAGGGTTTAGCGTATACATTGCACCTGTTGAAGGGTCAACAATGAGCCAGCCAATAAGACCGCCAAACAAAATGTTGCCTGCAATATACCAACCCGTAGCTCCACTTTCTATGCCTGCTGTTGCAGAGCCGTCAGCAAGAGAGACTGTGTATTTTTGCTTTTCTGCCCAACCTTCACCGCTTCGCGGTAAATTGACAATTTGGGGCGTTACTCCCTGATGCACGATTTTACCAGACTTATCTTTAATAATGAATGATTTTCCCATTATAGGGGAATCAATAGACACTGGTTTTGTTTTGCCACCATCAACAATAGTGGCACAAGCAATTAACAAGCCCCCCGCCAATACTGGAACTATAAATTTTACTAATGTGAATTTATTCATTTTGGTTTCTCCCACTTTGATAGGTGTTGACAGCACCGACAAAGTGTCGGGCTGTTGTCTAAATTCACTCTAAGGAGAAAATCCCCGCCTATTTCCCAGAAGGGTATTGTATTCCAGCGAGCAACCCGACAAGGGGTTGCTGAGTGAATTCAGACGAATAGAAGCTATGATATATGCTGGCTTATGGCAAGGCCAAAAATAAGCGGAAAGCGCACTAAGCCGCTAAAGCGGCAAGTGCTTATACCGCCCCCTCTGCTATTTGAGCGGGAGGGGTAGGTGGAGTGGGTAGCCAGTCAAAATATAACGTGCATGGAAAAAGAATAAACGTTCATCCGCGTTTAGCGGATGACGGCTATTCAAAGTCTGTCGGGCGCGTTCGCGTAAAGCGCGAACTGACGCACCGACATAGACTTTGTAAATAAAAGAGTGCCTTGCGCTTGCGCCCCTCAACATAGAATGATGGCTATTCGGGTCTCATCACCCGAAAAGCGTACCTTACCCCCGACTGAGTTCGCGCATCGCGTGGTCAAGTCCCTCAAGTGTGAGCGGAAACATGCGGTCGGCAAAAATCTGTTTAATAATTTGCGTAGAGGGCGTGTGTTCCCAATAGCGTTCGGCCATTGGGTTCAGCCACAGGCAACTTTCATAAATATCGGTAACGCGTTTCAGCCACAGCGCGCCCGCTTCCTCATTCCAATGTTCTACAGAGCCGCCCTCATAGGTAATCTCATAGGGACTCATAGAGGCATCGCCCACAAAAATCACCTTATAGTCAGAGGGGAAAGTGTGTAGCACATCCCATGTCGGCATTTTTTCGGTGTGGCGGCGGCGATTATCTTTCCATAGGCCCTCATAAAGGCAATTATGAAAATAAAAATATTCCATATTTTTGAACTCGCTACGCGCCGCCGAAAACAGCTCTTCGCACAATCGTATATGCGGATCCATTGAGCCGCCAATATCAAAAAACACCAGCACTTTCACCTTATTGCGCCGCTCTGGAATAAGCTTAATATCCAAATAGCCAGCGTTGGCGGTGGATTTTATTGTGTCATCAAGGTCAAGAATATCGGCCTCGCCATCACGGGCAAATTTGCGCAACCGCCGCAGAGCAATTTTGATATTGCGCGTGCCAAGCTCTACACTGTCATCAAGATTTTTATATTCGCGCTTATCCCAAACTTTCACCGCTTTGAAATTCTTGTTTTTTTCTTGGCCGATGCGCACACCTTCGGGGTTATAACCATCAGAGCCAAAAGGCGAGGTGCCGCCCGTGCCAATCCATTTATTGCCGCCCTCGTGGCGGCCTTCTTGTTCTTCAAGGCGTTTTTTCAACTCCTCCATAATTTCTTCCCAGCCGCCCAGCCTCTCAATCTCGGCCTTTTCTTCATCAGTAAGAAATTTTTCGGTCAGGGTTTGTAGCCAGTCTTCGGGGATTTCGGCAATTTCGCCATCGCCCAGATTTTCCAGCCCCTTAAAAACCTCGCCAAAAATGCGGTCAAATTTGTCCAAATTGCGCTCATCTTTCACCAGCGCAGCCCGCGATAAATAATAAAATTCCTCCACTTTGCGGTCAATAATATCGGCATCCAACGCCGCCAGCAAAGACAGATATTCCCGCAGGCTCACCGGCACCGCATGGCGTTTCAATTCGTGGAAGAAATTAACAAACATGGGCGCGATATTAGCGCACCCGCCAACAAATCGCCAGCGTGAAAAAAGGACTTGTAATTGTATATACATTGTGTATATATAATTGGTGAATGTGAATTGTGGGAAATTAGTTGCGGGAAATTAATTATGCGCCATGATAGAAAGGAGAGAGCGATGACGGAAAATAATAAGCGGAGACGCGGATGCCGATTGAATATGAAGGCTTTGAATGGGATGAAAATAAACGCCTCAGCAATCTTGGCAAACATAGCATTGATTTTAGAGATGCCCCCGCGCTTTTTTATGGTGTGTGGCTGCGCGTTCTGGCCCAAACAATCAATGGTGAACAACGATTCATGGCGATTGGAACTGTAAATGGGCATATCGTCACTTTTATTTATACTGAAAGAGAAAGGGCGCGAATGTGTCGGATAATTTCGGCGCGGCGCGCAAGCAAAAATGAGCAAAAAAACTATAGATTATTCTTTTCAAGAAGCACAAAAACCTCTGGATAGAGCAAGGTTCGGGAAGGCTTTTGTCAAAATCAAACCCGTAAAACAGAGCAAAAAAGCCGAATCAAAGAAGTCCAATACCGTCCGCTATACAAAGGCGGAATTGGCCAAAATGAACAGCAAAACCGATTGGGCACGCGTGGACGCGCTCACCGATGAGGACATTGCCAAAGCAGTGGAAAGCGACCCCGATGCACAACGCATTACACAAAAAGATTGGGCGCATGCGGTTTTGATGGATGGCAAAGAACCCCTCAAACACGCAATCAGCATCCGACTGGATTATGATGTGCTGGATTTTTTCAAAGCCCAAGGGCGCGGCTACCAAACCCGCATAAACAAAGTGCTACGCACCTATATGGAAGCCCAAAAATAGGCCAATCTTTGCGTTGGCCTATGCTTATGTGCCTAATTGCGCTCGCGGCGTGCCAGAAAAGCCAGTCGCTCAAATAAATGCACATCTTGTTCATTTTTAATCAGCGCGCCATGCAGAGGCGGGATTAGCTTATCAGGGTTTTGCTCGCGTATCGCCTCTGGGTCAATATCCTCATTCATCAATAATTTCAGCCAATCCAGCAATTCGCTGGTAGAGGGCTTTTTCTTCAGCCCCGGCACTTCGCGCACCTCATAAAAAGAAGTCAGCGCGTTTTTCACCAGTCGCGCTTTAATATCAGGGTAATGCACCCCAACAATCTGCTTCATCGTGTCGGTATCGGGAAAACTGATATAGTGGAAAAAGCACCGCCGCAAAAACGCATCGGGTAGCTCTTTTTCATTATTAGAGGTGATAATCACCATTGGCCGCTTGCTGGCTTTGATGGTTTCGCCTGTTTCATAAACAAAAAACTCCATGCGATCAAGTTCTTGCAGTAAGTCATTAGGAAACTCAATATCGGCCTTATCCACCTCGTCAATCAACAGCACCACGCGCTCATCTTGCTCAAAAGCCTCCCACAATTTGCCCTTATTGATGTAGTTTTTCACATCTTTAACGCGTTCATCACCTAGCTGGCTGTCGCGCAGCCGCGTGATGGCATCATATTCATACAGCCCTTGTTGGGCTTTGGTGGTTGATTTTATGTGCCAAGTGATGAGCTTCATGCCCAGTGCTTGTGCCACTTCTTCGGCCAGCACAGTTTTGCCTGTGCCCGGCTCGCCCTTAATCAGCAATGGACGTTCCAACGTCAATGCTGCATTCACCGCCACGCGCAAATCTTCGGTGGCGATATAGCTATCAGTGCCTTCAAACTTCATTGTTTTTTCACTTTCGTTAAATATGCCGAATAACGGCCTCCCAAAATATAGCCAGAGATTAAGGCCAAGCGGCTGGCTTCGCAAGACCATAATGCCAAACTTGATTTTGTTGCTCAAAATCAGTATATAGGCCGCGCAATAGAAAAGTGGGATGAAGAGATAAAAATGGCAACAAGGCTAACAAAAAATTATAAACCGACAGTAAAAGAACCTTTTATGAATGCTAAACAGCGCGAATATTTTCGCCGCAAACTGCAAACATGGAAAGAGGATATTATTCGCGGCACCCGCGAAACCGTGATGGGACTGCAAAATGAAAGCACGCAACACCCAGATGATGCCGACCGTGCGGCTTCGGAAACCGAAAAAACACTGGAATTGCGCACCCGCGACCGCCACCGCAAATTAATTAACAAAATTGATGCCGCCTTACGACGGCTAGATGATAAAACCTATGGCTATTGTGAGGAAACTGGCGACCCGATTAGCCTGAAACGGCTGGATGCGCGCCCAATTGCTACATTGGGGCTGGAAGCGCAAGAACGCCACGAAAAACGCGAGCGCGTCTATCGTGATGATTGATAGGTTTTATACCGCAACTGATGCTTTATGCCCGGATTGATACAGGGCAACATACCCAGGCGGACGATTTTTTGCTGCGATAATCTGGATGTCATGCACGGCATGGACAGCGAGTCGGTTGACTTAATTTATCTTGACCCACCTTTTAATAAAGGCCGATATTTTCATACCCCGATTGGTGGCACGGCTGAGGGTGCGACTTTTAAGGATATATGGGAGTCTGGCGACACAAAAGATGAGTGGCACGGATTGATTGCCGACAAATACCCCAAACTTTATGATTATCTGGTTGGGGTGGAAAGCGCGGGTAGCAAATCGGCCAAATATTACCTGATTTATATGGCGGTGCGGATATTGGAAATGCACCGCATTTTGCGCCCAACGGGTAGCCTCTATCTGCATTGCGACCCGACCGCCAGCCATTATTTGAAATTATTGCTGGATGTGATTTTTGGCCATAGCAATTTTCGCAATGAAATTATTTGGCAACGCGCCCACCCGCATAGCGATGCCAAACGTTATGGCAACTGCGCCGACCAAATTTTATTCTACACCAAAAGCAATGATTATTTTTGGAACACCCCAACCCGCCCGCTAGATGAGGCGCAAATTGCCGAAAAATATAAGCATAAAGACGCAGAAGAGCGACATTATCGGCTGGGTGATTTGCACGCGACGGGTTTGTCGGGTGGCGGCTATCAATATGTGTGGAACGGCATTGACCGCCTATGGCGCACGCCCAAAAAGCGCATGCAACAAGCCCATGATGGCGATGAATTGCACTACACCAAAAGCGGCATGGCCTATAAGCGCATCTATCTGGATGAGCATAAAGGTGTGCCATTGCAAAATATCTGGACAGATATTCCCTATGTGGCGGGCAAAGAACGGCAGGGTTATCCTACGCAAAAGCCAGTGGCTTTGCTGGAGCGCATTATTGCGGCCAGCTGCCCCGAATTGGGCGTGGTGTTTGACCCATTTTGCGGCTGTGCCACCACTTGCGTGGCCGCCGAGCGGCTGCAACGCATGTGGATTGGCGTGGATATTTCACCCACCGCCTATAAGTTGACAAAAAAACGCATGATGGAAGAAGTGCCAGATGATTTATTAGGGCCGCTTTTTGATATTAATTTTAGTGTCCAGCCGCCCCAGCGCACCGATGCTGGGCTTATTCCATTGCCGCCAGATATTCGGCACGAACTTTATGGTATGCAGGAAGGCGTATGTGTTGGCTGTGAGCAAATGTTTGGCTTCCGCCATTTTGAGTTAGACCATATTGTGCCGCGTGCTAAAGGCGGGGGCAATCAACGCGAAAATTTGCAACTTTTATGCGGGTCGTGCAATCGGCTAAAAGGCGACCGCGATATGGCCTATTTGAAAGCGCGCCTTAAAACATTGAACCCGCCCAGCTTTCCATCCACAAAATAGTGGTGAAGAATGGTGGATAATTCTGGTTTTCCGCCCATTCTTGCAGAGATTATTGCGGTTCTGGTTGTAATTGTCTTGCCACCACCCTATCGTTTCCTAATCTGAATCTATCTGACAACCCTCGTCGGGTTGCCTACTCAATATAATACCCTTTGGGAAAAAGGTAGGGATTCTTCCTATGGATAGATTCAGATACAGCCCGACACTATCGGGCGGGTTTTTCTGTGGGAGATGTCGTGAATGTAATTTTTGGCTTTGTGGATTTAATTACCAGCATCAATCTCAGCGCGGTGGGCGCAGTTTTATATTTTCTTGTTCAGTCTTTTTTTAATGCCATTTTTCAGGTGATAACACTGATATATATACTCGCCAGCATTTATCAAATTTTTCAATATATCTGGCACTATAATAAAGACCGAATTCGTCGCTTGCTTAAAAGATTCAAATTTTAAGGGTGGGTGCGCCCACGCCATAGCAATAAAATGCTGGGTGATTCTGCGCGGCGGGCGGTTTTCCACATAATTCTTTTTCCCGCTTTTTGTTGATGCTGTATAATACATTGATAATACACGATTATTTTTATAGTTGACAAAAAGAACAAAATGCGAACATAATCATCCATTGTTTGCAAGATTGACCTGTGAAATAACGGAGGAATAGCAATGAGTGAAAATGTGGTGAAGCTGATGGAACAAAATGACGAAAGCAAGAAAAAGTCGCTGGAGGCGGCACTTTCTCAAATAGAAAAAAATTATGGCAAAGGCTCGGTGATGAAACTGGGCGACCCCGAAAATGTGGTGGAAATTGAGGCGATTTCAACTGGCTCTTTGGGGTTAGATATTGCGCTAGGTATTGGCGGGTTGCCGCGTGGCCGCGTGATTGAAATTTATGGGCCAGAAAGTTCGGGCAAAACAACATTGGCACTGCACACAGTGGCCGAAGCGCAAAAACTAGGCGGTATTTGCGGTTTTATTGATGCCGAGCATGCGCTTGACCCGGCCTATGCCAACAAGCTGGGGGTTAACATTCAAGATTTGCTGATTTCGCAACCCGATAATGGCGAGCAAGCACTGGAAATCACCGATACATTGGTGCGTTCTGGTGCGGTGGATGTGCTGGTGGTGGATTCGGTGGCCGCGCTTACACCACGTGCTGAATTGGAAGGCGATATGGGTGACAGTTTGCCCGGCTTGCAAGCACGTTTGATGAGCCAAGCCCTGCGCAAATTGACAGCTTCTATTTCGCGCTCCAATACGATGGTTATTTTTATCAATCAGATTCGCATGAAAATTGGCGTTATGTTTGGTAGCCCTGAGACCACAACTGGCGGCAATGCACTCAAATTTTATTCTTCATGTCGGTTGGATATTCGGCGCATTGGTGCCATTAAAGACCGTGATGAGGTGATTGGCAATCAAACCCGTGTCAAAGTGGTTAAAAATAAAGTTGCGCCGCCTTTCCGCATTGTTGAATTTGATATTCTTTATGGCGAAGGCATTTCCAAAACGGGCGAATTGGTTGATTTGGGAGTCAAAGCCGAAGTGGTTGAAAAATCGGGTAGCTGGTATAGCTATGGTTCACAACGCATCGGGCAGGGCAAAGAAAATGCGCGGCAATTTTTAGCTGATAATCCAGAGATTGCCAGCGAAATTGAAGAAAAAATTCGTTCCGATGCGGGGCTGATTGATGTTGAAGCCCTAACGCAGGAAGAAAAAGAACTATCAGAAGGACAAGATGAACCGCCCATTGATGAACCCCCGATTGAAGAAGCAACGGGCTGAACCCTATTTGACAAAATCAAAATAAAGCGGAACCCGACACTTGGTGTCGGGTTTTGTTTGCTCTGACTTGTGAAACATAGCCGAAACGTGTAACAAAGAATAGAATTTGTTGCCAAATAAGAGAGGGCTTTATGTCAACGGGTATTGCCGATATTCGCACCACTTTTCTTGATTATTTTGCTAGCCAGCAACATGCAGTGGTGGCATCCAGTCCGCTTGTGCCGTTAAGCGACCCAACTTTGCTATTTACTAATGCGGGCATGGTGCCATTCAAAAATTATTTTACGGGTCATGATGTGCCGCCCGCCAGCTGGCCGCGTCCGCGTGCGGCCAGTTCGCAAAAATGTGTGCGCGCTGGCGGCAAACATAATGATTTGGATAATGTTGGCTATACTGCGCGCCATCACACTTTTTTTGAAATGCTTGGCAATTTTTCCTTTGGCGATTATTTTAAGGAAGAGGCGATTTATTTTGCATGGCAATTTTTAACTGCTGAATTGGGCTTGCCCCCAGAAAAATTGGCCATCACCATTTTTGCCGAAGATGATGATGCACTCGCGCTATGGCAAAAAATTGCTGGTGTGCCAGAGCATAAAATTATACGCATTGCGACTTCGGATAATTTTTGGTCAATGGGCGACACGGGTCCATGCGGCCCTTGCTCAGAAATTTTTTACGATCATGGCGAAGCCATTGCTGGCGGACCACCGGGCAGTGCCGATGAAGATGGCGACCGCTTTATAGAAATTTGGAATCTTGTATTTATGCAATTTGAGCAACAAAATGATGGTAGCCGTATTGATTTGCCCAAACCTTCTATTGATACGGGTATGGGATTGGAACGCATCGGCGCGGTGTTGCAGGGCAAGCATGATAATTATGAAACTGATTTGTTTTATCATCTGATTGAAGCCTCTGCCGACCATAGCGGCCAATCGGTGAATGGCGACCATGCTGTCAGTCATCGGGTGATTGCCGACCATTTGCGCTCGGCGGCTTTTTTGATTGCTGATGGCGTGTTGCCATCTAATGAGGGGCGCGGTTATGTGTTGCGCCGCATCATGCGCCGCGCCATGCGTCATGCGCATTTGCTTGGCACAAAACAACCTTTATTGTGGCAGCTTGTGCCAGCTCTAAAAACGCAAATGGCGGCGGCCTATCCAGAATTAGAACGCGCCAGCGCGTTGATTGTGGAAACTTTGCGCCATGAGGAAAGCCGCTTCCGCGATATGTTGGCGCGGGGTTTGGGCTTGCTGGAAAATGAAATTGGGCAGGTGAAAAATAAGATATTGCCGGGCGACATTGCTTTTAAGCTTTATGACACTTATGGCTTTCCGCTTGATTTGACGCAAGATGCGTTGCGCGAGCGCGGGCTAGAAGTTGATGAAGCGGGTTTTTCTGCCGCGATGCAAAAACAACGTGACGAGGCCCGCGCAAATTGGGCGGGCTCTGGCGCGTCTCAAACCGATACGATGTGGTTTGCTTTGCGCAACGAATTGGGCGCGAGTGAATTTGTTGGCTATGAGGCATTGGAAGCCGAAGGCGTGGTGCAGGCGATTTTTCAAGATGACAAACAAATAGAGAGCGCGAGCGCAAAAACCGATGTGCGCCTGTTGGTCAATCAAACGCCATTTTATGCCGAAAGCGGCGGGCAGGTGGGCGATACCGGCTGGCTGGACAATGATGAGGGGCTTAAAATTAAAATTACCGATACGCAAAAAGTGCTGGGTGATTTGCATATTCTTAGCGGAAAAATTGAGGCGGGAACTTTGGCCGTTAATATGTTGGTGCATCAAAAAGTGGACGGCGCACGCCGCGATGCAATTCGTGCCAATCATTCGGCCACGCATTTGCTGCATGAGGCCTTGCGCCGCATTTTGGGCGCGCATGTAACGCAAAAAGGCTCACTGGTTAATGATGCATATTTGCGCTTTGACTTCAGCCACCCCAAAGCGATGACCCCCGATGAGATGCAGGCGGTGGAAAAATTGGCCAATGATATGGTGCGGTGCAATGGCGCGGTTTCCACCCGCTTGATGACCCCTGACGAGGCGATTGAGGCGGGTGCGCTGGCTTTATTTGGCGAAAAATATGGCGATGAGGTGCGCGTGTTAGCAATGGGTGAGCCAATGGGTGAGCCAGTGGGCGAGCCAGTGGACGAGCAGATGGAAGGGCGCGGTCATTATTCGGTGGAATTATGTGGTGGCACCCATGTGCGCCGACTGGGTGATATTGGGTTGGTTAAACTTACGCATGAAACGGCTGTTGCTTCTGGTGTGCGCCGCATTGAGGCCTGCACGGGGGCGGGCGCGTTGGCTTATATTACCGCTCATGAACAAATTTTGCAGGCGGCCACTGACACGTTGAAAATCAACCCCGATGCTTTGCCAGAACGTGTGGCGCATTTGGTGCAGGAACGCAAAAAACTTGAACGTGAATTGGCACAGGCCAAAAAACAATTAGCTCTAGCGGCAACACAAACAAATGGCGCAGACAAAGCGGCGCGGGGCGACAATTTTATCCGCGAGGTTAACGGCATCAAATTATTGGCGCGGTGCATTGATGGCTTGCCCGCCAAACAATTACGCGCTCTGGTTGATGAAGGCAAAAAACAAATTAAAAGCGGCGTGGTGGTGTTTGTCGGCATTGATGAAAACAAGGCTGGCATTGCGGTTGGCGTAACCGATGATTTGACGGCAAAGTTTAGCGCGGTTGATTTGGTGCAAGCAGGCGCGGCCAAACTTGGCGGGCAGGGCGGCGGTGGCCGCCCCGATATGGCGCAAGCGGGCGGCACAGATATAAGCGGCGGTCAAGCCGCGCTGGATGCGGTGGCGGATTTATTGGCGGGTTAATTTTTGCTTTTAATTCTTACTTTTAATTCTTACTGAGCGCGGCTTCCAAATTTTCTGCAACCTTATCAAGAAAGCCTTGCGTTGATAGCCATTTTTGTTGTGTGCCCACCAGCAGAGCTAAATCTTTGGTCATTGAACCGCGCTCCACTGTGCTAACGCAGGTTTTTTCAAGCGTGGTGGCAAAGTCGGCCAGCGCGTCATTTTTGTCAGTTTCGGCGCGTTTGGCCAACCCGCGTGTCCATGCAAAAATAGAGGCAATTGAATTGGTTGAGGTTTCTTCGCCAGCTTGGTGCGCCCGAAAATGTCGTGTCACTGTGCCATGTGCGGCTTCGGCCTCAACTGTTTTGCCGTCAGGCGTAAGCAAAACAGAAGTCATCAACCCTAGTGAGCCAAAGCCCTGCGCCACCGTGTCAGACTGCACATCGCCATCATAATTTTTGCAGGCCCAAATAAATTTGCCCGACCATTTCAGCGCGGCGGCCACCATGTCATCAATCAGCCGATGCTCATAATGAATATCCAGCGCGTCAAATTGTTGCTTAAATTCATTGTCAAAAACTTCCTGAAATAAATCTTTGAAACGCCCATCATAGGCTTTCAAAATGGTGTTTTTGGTGGACATGTAAAGCGGCCATTTGCGGTCAATCGCATAAAGCATACAAGCCCGCGCAAAATCGCGGATGCTGTCATCTAAATTATACATGCCCATGGCAATGCCGCTACTTGGAAAATCAAAAATCTCAAATTCTTTAATGTCTTTGCCGTCTTCACCCTCCCAGCGCAGGGTCAATTTTCCCTTGCCCGGCACAACAAAATCTGTGGCGCGATATTGGTCACCAAAAGCATGGCGGCCAATGACAATCGGATTGGTCCAGCCCGGCACAAGGCGCGGCACATTGCGACATATAATGGGTTCACGAAACACAGTGCCGCCCAAAATGTTGCGGATTGTGCCATTGGGCGACTTCCACATTTTTTTCAGGCCAAATTCTTCCACCCGCGTTTCGTCAGGTGTTATGGTGGCGCATTTAACGCCCACCCCAATTTGTTTTATGGCATTGGCGGCATCCACCGTGATTTGATCGTCGCTTTCGTCACGCGCCTCAATGCCAAGATCGTAATATCTCAAACCAATATCAATATGCGGCAAAATGAGTTTGTCTTTGATGAGTTGCCAGATAATACGGGTCATTTCATCACCATCAAGTTCAACGATTGGGTTTTCTACTTTAATTTTTCCCATATTCTGGCCCCTCTATTTCGGCATTTATATTTTGGCGTAGTTTTTCTATAGCAAAAGCAACGCATTGATTAAAGGGTGATATTGATTTATGCCATGCCTCATGACACAAAAAACAAATAATGCCACCTCAACCGCGCAAACCCCTGCGCCAGCCATTATACTGGTTGGCACGCAGTTAGGTGAAAATATTGGCACTGTGGCACGCGCAATGCTCAATTTTGGCCTGACGGATTTGCGCTTGGTTGCGCCGCGCTCTGGTTGGCATATAGACCGCGCCATAAAAGCTTCGGCGGGGGCTGAAAAGCTGATTGAAAATCGTCGTTTATTTGATAATTTGGCACAAGCCAGCGCAGATTTGGGTTATTTAGTGGCCACCACAGCGCGCTTGCGCGATATGGCCAAGCCCATTTTAACCCCGCAAAGTGTGGCGCAAAAATTGCGCAGCCATGCGGCCGATAAGAATGTCAAAACGGGCATTGTGTTTGGGCCAGAACGTAGCGGCCTTGAGAATGAAGATATTTCACTGGCCGATATTATTTGCCGCGTGCCGCTTAATCCAGATTTTAGTTCGCTTAATTTGGCGCAAGCGGTATTGATTATGGGCTATGAGTGGTTTTGCGCTGGTGATACAACAACGGATATGCCGCCGCCCATGCCGCATACGCGCCTTGCCACCCGTGATGAGATGAATGTTATGTTTGCCCATTTTGAAGCCGCGCTAGAGGCGGCTGGTTTTTTGGCACCCCCTGAAAAAGCCCCCGCAATGGCGCGCAATTTGCGCAATATGCTGCATCGGGCTGAGTTGAGCGAGCAAGATATTCGCACTTTTCGTGGGGTGATAAACGCATTATTGCGCTGGCCGCGTGGTGCGCAGGATACAACGCTCAAAAAGCGCGTGGCGGCCATTTCGCAAGGCCACCGCGATATTATATCGGATGAAGATGAAAATTAGCAAAATCACATTTGACATGGCGCGACTGACAGGTATATTACGCGCCAATCGGCGGGAAAAGTCTTGCCGTTTTATTGATAAAATTTTTAAGGAAATAAGGAAATAATGTTGCATGAGCAAACGCCTATCAACGAAATATAAGATTGACCGCCGCATGGGGGAAAATATCTGGGGCCGCCCAAAAAGCCCAGTCAATCGCCGCGACTATGGCCCAGGCCAGCACGGGCAACGTCGGCGTGGCAAAATTTCTGACTTTGGATTGCAGTTACGCGCCAAACAAAAGCTAAAAGGCTATTACGGCAATATCACCGAAAAACAATTTCGCGGTATTTATGCCAAAGCCGTGCGCGTGAAAGGCGACACCAGCGAAAATCTGGTTGGCTTGCTGGAGGCGCGGCTGGATGCGGTTATCTATCGCGCCAAATTTGTCGCGACTGTTTTTGCGGCACGGCAATTTGTCAATCATGGGCATGTGATGGTCAATGGCCGTCGGTGCAACATTCCTAGCCGTCACTTAAAAGTGGGCGATGTGGTGGAAATTCGTGAAAAATCACGCACTCTAAATATCGTGCTTGAAGCCCTGCAAAGCCCCGAGCGCGAAATGCCCGACTATATGGATGTTGACCATAATAAATTAACGGCTGTGTTGACGCGTATTCCGCAACTGGCCGATATTCCTTATCCAGTGCAGATGGAACCCAATCTGGTTATTGAATTTTATTCGCGCAATTAAATTTATTCTACCGCGATGCCTTTTTCACAAAGAAAGGGGCGCAGCTCGCCCTCTTCAAACATTTCGCGGATAATATCGCACCCGCCGACAAATTCGCTTTTCACATAAAGTTGCGGAATGGTTGGCCAGTTGGAAAAGCTTTTTACGCCTTCTCGCATAGTGTCATCGTCCAGCACATTCACGCTTTCATAAGCCACGCCTAGATGCGACAAAATCTGCACCACTTGGGCGGAAAACCCACATTGCGGAAAAGTCGGGGTGCCTTTCATAAAAAGTACCACATCAGCACTTTGAATGGCATTTTTAACTTGCTCATTTGTGGCATTCATCATTTGCTCCATTATTCTATTTGCTCTGTTTATTTGTTAGGTGCGGCAGTTTGCAAAGCCAGCGC
>JBPCVS010000059.1:0-8595 GCA_051010295.1 Parvibaculales bacterium
CATTATCGCCACACCAAGCTGGCACAGCTGACGGCTCTGCAAGATAAATTGCTGAACCGCGCCTTGCGCTGGCTGGCACCCGATGGCATTTTGGCTTTTGTCACCTGTTCGCTTGACCCACAAGAAGGCGAAGAGCGCGTGGCGGCTTTGTTGCACCAGCATAAAACAACCCATGCTGGGCTGATGATAGTGCCACCGCAAAATGTGCCAGCGGCTTTTATTAAAAATAATATGCTGCGCACCACGCCTGCCGATTGGGCAGAGCGCGGCGGCATGGATGGATTTTTTGTAGCCCTTATTGGTAAAACCGCCTAATGATGGCAAATATATAAATGTGCATTTGCGCATTTATATAATTAGCTTAAAATGGCCAGTAATTAGAATAGCCAGTAATTAGAATAGAATGCGATTAACCTAAAATGATTGCTATGACGAAAGCCGAAAATGTCATCACAAAAGCCCAATATTGACCAAGCCTTAGCGCAAGCCCGCAAGCTGATTAAAGCTGGCGATTTGCCCGCTGCGCGCACACTCTATCAGCAGATATTGCAAAAATTTCCGCATAATCACCGCGCTCAACAAGGCTTGGCCAAACTTGCAGATTTAACATCAAAGCCACCTGCGGGAACAATTTTGGGGGCAACATTAGAGCCCAAAGCCAGCCCGCCTCAAGCTGATATTTCGCAAGCAGAACAAGCCGCGCTGGTGCGTCTGCACCAAACCACCAGCACCATGCCAGAAGGGCCAGAGCGCACAGCCAACCTTGAAAAGGCGGTGGCGATGACACTGGCTTTGCAACAAAAATATCCGCCATCTTATTTTTTCTCTTATGTGCTGGGCATGACCTATTTTCTCAAAGCCGATTATGCTGCAGCCATTGAGGCTTTTGAAACGGCACAAAAATTTGACCCGCAAAATAGCGATACTTATTTTCAGATTGGGCTGGCACATTTGGAGATGGAAAATATGGAGGCCGCCCAAAATGCTTTTGCCAACCTGATTGCACACCACCCAAGCCATGTGGAGGCGCGCAAAAAACTCGCACTCTGCCATCTTTATTTTGAGCAACCAGAAGAAGCCGCCGCGATTTATGACCAGCTAGAGGCGGCTAGCCATGATGAGGCGGATTTAGAAGTTTTGTGGGGGCGGGGGCAAATTCATCTTGAGCAACGCGAATTTGGCGCGGCAGTGGAACAATTTTCTCAAGCGCGTGATAAGGCCCGCGATAAGGCCAGTGGTGACCCCAATAGGACTGAAACACACAAAGATGACGCCTATATAAATGTTTTTTTGGGGCATGTTAAAGCTTTGCTGGGCGATAATAAGCCCACTATAGCACTGGCGGAAATTGCCGAATTGCGCCAACAACAAAATGGCACGGCTTTATATGATAAAAAGCATGATGAGCAAATTACCCTATTGGAAATTGAAGCGTTGCGCGATTCTTATCGCTACGCGGACGCATTGACGGCTTGTGATAAATTATTAAACACCGCGCCTGATTGGGCAGAGATTTTTAATATGAAAAGCCGCATTTACGCCATAATGGGGCAACGCGAAACAGCCCTTGCGCAAAATCAAAAATCCATTGCCAGCAATAAGGATTATATATCAACATGGGTGCAACGCACCAATCTTATTAAATATAATTCTGACTCCGCCCAGCAAGATTTGCAGCAATTAGAAAAATTTTTGCAACAAGCAGAAAAATCTGGCAATAAAAACAATCAATGCGCCCCCATCGCTATGGCATTGGGTAAAATTCACAATGATTTAGGCGCGGCCAAACCCGCCTTTCAATATTATAAGCAAGGCAATCAGATATTTAAGGCGCGTTATAAATATGATATGCACCACACGGTGCAGAGTTTTCAACATATGAAAGATATTTTTGCCCATGTTACCCCGACCGATGTGGTGGATACCGATTATGAAGATAAGCGCAAATTGATTTTTGTGTTGGGTATGCCGCGTTCTGGCACCAGCTTGACTGAGCAAATACTTGCCTCGCATAGCCAAGTCTATGGCGGGGGTGAGTTAAATTATATGAATATGGAAACCCACAAACTCACACAACTTCTCAAACTTGACCCCAACCAGAAACTTGCCAAACCTGTGTTTGCTTCCATTGGCAAAGCCTATTTGCAGCATTTGCACACATTGGACAGCGCGCATCCCGTGTTGAGCGATAAATTGCCGCATAATTTTTTTCGGCTAGGCTATATTTTAGGGGCTTACCCAAATGCCAAAATTATTCACATGAACCGCGACCCGATGGCGGTATGCTGGTCGCATTTTCAGCATCGCTTTAAGAGCAAAATGCTGGATTATTGCTATGACCTGCAAGATTTGGGGCATTATTATGGGCTTTACATTGATTTGATGGATTATTGGCGCGAAAAATTTCCCAATCGCATTTATGAGCTTGATTACGAAAAACTAACCCAACAACAAGAAGCCCAAACGCGCAAATTGCTCGCCTATTGCCAATTGGATTGGCAAGATGAGGTGATGGATTTTCACAAAAATAACCGCCCCGTGCATACGGCCAGCCAGCTACAGGTGAAAGAAAAAATCTATCGCGGCAGCTCGCAAGCGTGGCAAGCCTATAAAGATGATTTACAGCCGCTCGCCAAAGCATTGCAAGAAAACCCTTATGATATTTACCGCGATAATGAATAGGTGCATTTATTTTGCGCACTTGCCTATAGGTGCGAACTGATTTAAGGCTAAAATGTCATTCAGCTTACAAGAGGTAGATGTGCGCGCATCGCGTTTTGTTAAAATTGCCCCCTCGATTTTGTCGGCAGATTTTGCGCGACTGGGCGACGAGGTAGCCGCCATTTGCGCGGGCGGGTGCGATTATGTGCATATTGATGTGATGGATGGGCATTTTGTGCCCAATCTGACCATTGGGGCAAATGTGGTGAAAGCCATCAAACCCCATGCCAGCCAACCGCTTGATGTGCATTTAATGATTGCGCCAGTTGACCCCTATATTACTGCTTTTGCCCAAGCGGGGGCGGATATTATCACTTTTCACCCCGAAGCCACGCATCACCCGCACCGCACCGTGCAGGCCATAAAAGCCAATGGTTGCAAAGCCGGTATCGCGCTCAATCCAGCCAGCCCGATAAATCTGCTAGAGCATTTGCTAGACGATATTGATTTGGTGTTGGTGATGTCGGTTAATCCGGGTTTTGGTGGCCAAGTTTTTATTGATAGCCAGCTCAAAAAAATTATTGCTTTGCGCGCCATGATTGACAAAGCAGTCAAAACCACAGGCCATAGCATTGAATTGGAAGTAGATGGCGGTATCAATCGGCAAAATGCTATGAGAATTATTGATGCGGGTGCCGATGTGCTGGTGGCTGGAACCGCCATATTTGAGGGCGGAACGAAAGCCTATAGTGATAATATCAGCGCGTTACGCCAAACCCACGCAACCCCGCCGCTAAAAGCTAAATGACGGCAAAAACCCGCCGCGCTGCTTTATTTGCCGAAATGTTGGCAACGCAAATTGGCGGCACGCGCCAGCTTTTGCAGCGCAGCTTTTATCGCTCTATATTTGGGCGGCATTTATGGCGTGGACAAAATATCCGTGTGGTGTTTGACTATCCCGCCCACTTAAAACCGGGTAGCCCAGAGCGCGGGGAATTATGGCTGGCGGGCGACTATACATTAGATGGCGGCTTCATGCGCCAAACTATGCACCAGCCAGAAAAATCGCCCTTTGACTTATCGCCCGTTTCACCAATCTGGCTTGAAAGCCTGCATAGTTTTGACTGGTTGCGGCATGTGCTGGCTATCTATCATGAAACCGGGCTGGAGGCGGCCAAAAATCATGCGGTCAATATGGTTTTGCAATGGTGCTTGCAGGCCGACCAGCACCCGCGCCAAGCCATGAAGCCGCAATTAGTGGCACGGCGGCTGATGGCGTGGAGTGCGGCTTTGCCGATTTTACGCAAGCAGTTGGGCGGCGGTGATTTGAGCTTGTTGCACACCACAATGCATATGCAGGCGCGTTGGTTACACCTTGTTGCCCGCCAGACACCAAGCGGCCAAGCGCGCTTAACCAGTGCCGCTGGATTGGCTTTGAGCGGGCTGATGCTAGAAGATGGCGCGGGGCGGTTGCGCCAAGGCATGGACATGTTGAGCCGCGAATTGCGCCGCCAAATTTTGGCCGATGGCGGCCATATTAGCCGCGCACCAGAACAATTAGCCTGTGTGCTGGCCGATATGTGCGCCATTAAAGACGGGTTGATTGGGCGCGGTATCAATGTGCCAACGCAATTTGACACAATTTTACAGCGCATGCGCTTATTGGTCGCTTTTTTTCGGCTCGGTGATGGCAAGCTGGCTTGTTTTCATGGCGGCTTAGAAATGTCGCCAGCCGAGCTTGAGCCTTTGCTGGCCGCGCCCACCCCGCGCACCAAAGCCAGCAAAAGCAATAAGGTTGCGGTGCCAGCTTTTGCCCAACGCAGTGGCTATCAACGCATTGAAGCGGGGCAATCTTGTTTGATTATTGACACTGGCAATGGGGTGGCAGGTGCCGATGGCCAATGCGCCCATGCCGCGCCACTGGCTTTTGAAATGAGCCACGCCGCCGACCGCCTGATTGTTAATTGCGGCCCCAATCGGGTGCATGGGCATGATTGGCAACTGGCGGCACGCGGCATTGCCGCCCATTCAACTTTGGCTTTTGATGAAAATATGATTGACCCATTTTTGCGACATGGCCGCGCCGCCACAAAATTGGGTGCGCGACTGCTGGTGCATGATTGGCAAAGCCAGTGTCGCCGCCTTGAAAATAAAGTCGGTATCTGGCTGGAAATGAAACACGCCCTATTTGCGCCCAGCCATGGTGTGCATCATAATCGGCGTTTATTTGTTGATGCGGCGGGCGAAGATGTGCGCGGTGAAGAGGTTTTAATACCCCACCCGCACACAGGCGGGCGCAATAATATGGCCATTGGGGCGGGTTTTTGTTTGCGCTTTCACCTGCACCCCGATGTAAAAGCCAGCCTGCAAAGTGGCGGGGCGGCTATTTTATTGCTCACCCGTAGCAAACATGGCTGGCAGTTTCGCACCCAGCCGCGCCCGCATATTCGGCTGGCCATTGAAGAAAGTGTTTATATGGGGCGGCGCGGTGTGCCACAACGTAGCCAGCAAATTATTATTCGCTCGCAACTTATGCCCGAAGATAATATCGTGCGTTGGGGCCTCCGCTATGCTGGACATATGGGGCGAACAAATAAAACAAGTGCCGCAAATAAACGTCACAAATAATAAATATCTGGCGGTTTGAAAGGAAATATAATGGCCAAAAAATTGCCGATTAAACGCGCTCTGATTTCTGTTTTTGATAAAACGGGCATTGTTGATTTTGCCAAGCAATTAGCCAAGCAAAATGTTGAATTAATATCAACGGGCGGCACCGCCAAGCTCTTAAAAGAGGCGGGGCTGGAATGCCGTGATGTAGCGGACTTAACGGGCTTTCCCGAAATAATGGATGGGCGAGTAAAAACCCTGCACCCGCATGTGCATGGTGGATTGCTGGCCAAGCGCGATAATGCCGCCCATCGCACCGCTATGCAAACCCATAAAATGGTTGATATTGATTTATTGGTGGTCAATTTATATCCATTTGAAGCGGTGCTGGCCGCTGGGGGTAGCTATGATGAATGTGTCGAAAATATTGATATTGGCGGCCCAGCCATGTTGCGTGCCGCGGCCAAAAATCATGCTTTTGTAGCCGTGGTGGTGGAGGGTGATGATTATGAAAAAGTGCTGGCGGCCAATGGTGAGGGTGGCACAGATTATGCCCTGCGGCAAAAATTGGCGCAAAAAGCCTATGGGCGGGTGGCGGTTTATGATGCCGCTATTTCTAATTGGCTGGCCGAAAGGCTGGCTATAGAAACCCAGCAAGAAAATGCCGCGCCAGCCTATCGCGCTTTTGGTGGGCGGTTGCAACAAAATTTACGTTATGGTGAAAATCCGCACCAACAGGCGGGTCTTTATGTGCATGACACAAAACATAATGCGCGCCAAGGCGTGGCGAGCGCAAAGCAAATTCAGGGCAAAGCCTTGTCTTATAATAACATTAATGACACTGATGCGGCCTATGAGTTGGTGGCTGAATTTGACCCCAACACGCCTGTTTGTGCCATTATCAAACACGCCAACCCCTGCGGTGTGGCACTGGCCAACAAAAATGGCGGTGTGGACGAGGCTTTTGCCAAAGCCTTAAAATGCGATCCCGTCTCTGCTTTTGGGGGCGTTATTGCCATCAATCAGATATTGGACGCGACCGCCGCCCGCGCCATGACCGAGATTTTTACCGAAGTCATTATTGCCCCCGATGCCACCGCCCAAGCGCAAGCGGTGATTGCTAAAAAGAAAAATTTGCGGCTCTTGCTGGCGGGTGGCTTGCCGCACCCAACAGCCGATGGGCTGGCTGTGCGGCAAGTGGCGGGGGGCTTTTTGGTGCAGAGCCGCGATAATGGGCATATTACAAAAACCCAATTACAATGTGTGACCAAACGCCAGCCCGATGAGCGCGAAATGCAAGATTTACTATTTGCTTGGAAAGTGGCCAAACATGTTAAATCTAATGCGATTATTTATGCTCGCGATGGCGCGACTGTTGGCATTGGCGCGGGGCAGATGAGCCGTTTGGATAGTTCGCGCATTGCGGCACGCAAAGCCCAAGATGCCACGCAAGCCGCCAATGAAAAAACGCTTTTGACGCAAAATTCGGTGGTGGCTTCTGATGCGTTTTTTCCTTTTGCCGATGGTCTGCTGGCCGCCGCCCAAGCGGGCGCACGGGCAATTATTCAACCCGGCGGCTCAATCCGCGATGATGAGATAATTGCCGCCGCCGATGAAGCAGGGCTGGCTATGCTTTTTACAGCCATGCGGCATTTCCGCCATTAGCATCTAAATCATCATAGAGGGCTGATAGCCGCCCAACATAATGCGGCCAATCACATCATAAGTGCCGGGCCCAGTGATAATATGTTGCGTCATGGTTTGCCCATCGCGCAAGCGACGTTGAATAGAGCTTTGATTATAAACTGATGTGCCGCCCGCCATATCATGAATGGCACCCAACACCTGCACACAGCTGCGCACCGCATGGGTGGAAACTAACCGCAAGCGCATTTTTGTTTCCACATCGGGGCGGTCTTTACTCTTGCACTGCGCCGCCCATACTTCATTCACCCCGGCCCAATAAAATGCGTGTGCCGCGCCCCAATCTGCTTCGGCATGTGCCAGCCCATTTTGAATACGTTCCATCTCATGCAGAGGCCGCGATGCACCGCTTGCTTTTTTATTCATAGCCAATATCTTAAAATCATCAATCGCGGCACGCGCATTGCCCAGCGCAATGGCCGCCACCCCCGCCGCCAAAAAGCCAAAATAAGGCATTCTATAAAGCGGGCTATCATCCCACGCACCTTCTGATAAAGCATAGCTATGGGCTATTGGAATACGTGCCTCGCGCAGCTCAATATCGCCCGAACTTGTGCCACGCAAGCCCATTGTATGCCACGTATCATGAAAAATAATATCATCACGCGGTGCCATAATAAAACGGGTGCGCGATGGGTCGGGCGTATCGCCAGCCTTATCTAGCACCATGCACCCCACGCCAATATAATCAGCATTGGCAGAGCCAGAAGCCCACGCCCAACGCCCATTAACAATAAAATCATCGCCATCAATAATTGCTTTGCCACTGGGGGCAAAAATGCCACAAGTAACCCGCCCCGCCGCGCCAAACATATTGGCAGAAATATCGGGGGCAATATAGGCCGCGCCCAATCCAGTGGTTGCGCCAATCATACACACCCACGCACTGGCCGTATCAAAAGCCGCCAATTTTTGCAAATGCGCCATACCATCGGGGGCCGACCACTCACCACCGCCAATTTTTTTTGGCACAAACATAGAAAACATACCATAATCAGCCAGCGCACCAGCCAGCTCTTTGGGCAAACGCCGCGCCGCCTCTATGGACTCGGATTGTTGCGCAGCTTGGGCGCATAAATCGTTAAATTTCTTATTATCCGTCACTGCGGCGGCACACATGATTATTTCCCTTTGTATTTTTTACATTTTTTCTATGTAGCAAGCTTAGCGCATCACTTTAAGCTGACAAGAAAAATAAATAATTCTAAGTCATTTTAAGGTCAATCATAATTGGCGCGTGGTCAGATGGGCGTTGCCAGCCGCGTGCTTCGCGCAAAATTTCATAATGGCGCAGCTGTGGGATAAGCGCGGGCGTGACCCAAATATGGTCAAGGCGACGGCCACGATTGCTGGCTTGCCAATCACGCGCACGATAGCTCCACCAGCTATAAAGTTTTTCTTCTGGCGGCACAAAGCGGCGTGCCACATCATCCCAATTAAGGGTTTTTTGCAGTTTAGCCAAAGCCGCAATTTCTATCGGCGTATGGCTGACAACATTTTGTAATTGCCGTGACGACCAGACATCATGTTCATAAGGTGCGATATTGAGGTCGCCCAACAACACCGCTTGCAGCATTTTATCTTTACGCGCCTGCGCCCGAAAAACTTTGGCCATTTGTG